>CAZIRN010000143.1:0-6360 GCA_964541495.1 uncultured Rikenella sp.
TATTGTGACATTTATATAGTCAGGTTCAATAACAGGGAGGCTGTTTATTTTCTGAGTGTTCTTCTCTGTTCCTGAATTGCATCCGGTGAGAAGAATCGATATAACCAGAACTATCGGCTGAATATATTTAAATATAATATTGTTTATGCCTGCCATAAAGTCTTTTCATTGTACCTGTCCGGAATTTGAGCATTAAAGTTAAGATAATATTTAAACAGTTGGTTATTATTTTTTACTGGCAGACATCCAGGGGCAATCGTCTTTTATTTCACAGTTTTTACAGCCGGTTAGTTTTGATATTAAAGGTATAATTACAAAACCGGTAAAAATGAAGAAAATCGTCAGCAAAAGGAGCTTTTCAGAATACTTGGTTAAAAGCAGGTATATTGCAATTCCAAAAGGCACAAACCAGTTCGGGAATTGTGTTATTATGTTTTTTTTGAAAATTTCTCTGAACCTGCTTGTGTCTTTTCTGTTAAAAAGTTTTGCAGAGATTTTTCCATATCCGCAGGGGCAGGCAAGGGTATCATACTGATGGCAGTAAGGGCATATTTTTGCCCAGAACCAGATTATACTGAGCAATGCGTAGAATAAATAAATAACTGCTCCGGCAAGTGATAATTCATTTATAATAAGGAAACCCAGTATAAAAAGAATTAATGTCGGTATGTTATCAAGTAAAACAAGCCATACAGGGATCTTTCCTGTATGGCAGTTTTTTATATTATGTTGCATTGTCTTGCAGAATATTTAACGTGACACTTTAACGCAATAAGGTTTTGTCTGGTCTCGCACAAGCAGTTTACCACCGGCCAGAGCAGCCCAGTTTTGTGCTCAATGGTTTAATTGCTTCATCTGAAGCCCGGTAGTCCTGGGTTTTCCCAAAATTATATAAAAAATTATTTCTCATCCGGGCTGAATCATTCTTTTTAACTTACTTTAACAATGATTATCTTATATACAGATATCCCGTGCGCTTTTAATATCTGAGGCAAAGCGTAACCCTGAGTCAGGATTAATATTCAGCATTTGAATTAAGGTTCTCTATTTTCCGATATATTCCCTGTTAAATGAATATATCAAACTTATGTTCCATACAAAGTCTTTGTCTGCTGGTATTTCAGCAGTAAAGGACAGACTCATTATTGGAGATACTGATATAGGAAAGCTTTTTCTGCCGGATTACCAATGGATAGAAAAAGTTTTTTACAGTAGTTTAAAACCTGAATTGGAGTCTTGCCGTAATGGTGTCATCCCGGATATCTTCAGTAAATCCCGGGATATTTGTTTTTTCGTTTACAGGATGCTCATAATATAGCATTATTTTTAAATTATCATTCAGATGCCATATATATCCAGCGCCCCATGTGTCGAACCTTATATCAGCCGGACCAAAGTTGCCAGGTTCTGTTATTTCTGTTTTTCCTGCTCTGGAATTTGGATCATACCAATCATATTTCAGCACCAGCTGGTGCTTAACTCCAAATGTGTGAATGAAATAAAAGTAACCTCCACTGAAATTCCTGACAAATATTGAATCATATTGCCGTGCACTGTTCAAGGGAAGTGCTCCGGGAGTTACAGATGTAGAATAAGTGGCTGATTGAATACCTGTTATCAACTCTCCTCTTAATTCAGTTCTTCCAAAAGGATTGTCAAATATTATCTGCAGGTCGGCTCCGTAATATTTTCTGGGCGATTTTTCACCTATATTCAGCCAGGAACTGTCGCGCTGAAATGTGAATTTCCCGTTAGAATCTCTTATTGTCCTGTAAAATATACCAGATTTGTTAATGAATCCTCCATCAAGGTACGATACTCCTCCTGAAATGTAGGTGCTATTATTTAATTTGATTCTTCTAAGTAAAGCTCTTGCTATAAAGTCTTTGAACGAGTCGAACTCACACGAACCTGAAAGTCCTTGACCGTTGAATATACCGGCATCCAGTTTCAGCGGATAGATTTTACTGGTCTGATCCTGAGGTTCAAAGGATAGCATCACTCCGAGATCTCTTTCCGTTTTCATAAGGATCTGTGACATTCTGCCGCGTTCAGGACTCTCCCTCAGCGATGACGAATAATTTAGTTCATAGCCAAACGGACGGTTGAACATACCTGTTGTAATTACGAAATAATTCCATTTGTTTTCGTATATGCGTCCGAACATATCCCTGATATTGACACCTTTTTCCGTTCCGTCGTACTGGAGAGCAAAATAATAACTGTTGAAACCTTCGCGGGTTTTTCCTTCATAATCGAGGCGAAAACGCCCACGCCGGATCATAAAACGGCTATCTGATGAGGGCTGGAAATTCCCTCCGTTGTAACACTCAATACCCGGCGAGGCAGCATGCTGATACTCAATCTGCAGATATCCCGTAAATGAAAGGCTTTTGAACTTATTCCTGATTATATATAACTCACGTACAAAAGATGTATCCTGAATCCATGGTGGCTCTATTTGCGAGAAGACATTTAATGACAGAAATAACATCCCTGCCGCAAAATATAACCTCTTCATCATAGGAAGCAAAATCTTCTTTACAATTTCCATCAAAATTAATTTTTAAAATGTAAAATCTTTATGGGGTTATTAATAGGTCATTCGTTTTTGAGACAATTTTTTCTTTTTGAAGGATATGCAATTATGTATTTCTAGTATTGTCTTCTAAATTTGATAATTTAATATTTATAGAGGTCATATTATTTTACAATGCCATACAATTTATATGAGTTTGCTGATAATAAGATATTTTTGTGGAACGGTAATAGATCTGGAAAAGTCAGGGTGGAAACAGAATATGAAGATATGACAGAATTAATATTTTACGTTATTTAACATTCAGTCTGATGGAAGATTTTCTGATAAAAAAGTTGCCAGGTGGGAAAAACCTCTTTAAACTATTTCTTGCAAGCTTAATCAGTGCTTTGTTTGTGCTTTACCCCAATTTTGCATTTTTTTCCTTTGAGAAGAATTATCTGGGAGAGTCAAAATATGCGGCATATCTTTTTTTCTTCGTATTCCGGTTCATTTACTTTTCCCTGCTGATATGGGTACTTCTTCTATATAATCTCAGAAAATTAAGGACCCCTTCTTTGACCAAACGTCTTCTTCATACCTTCATCTTTACAGCAGCTGGATATCTTATTTATATCGTCTTTTCAGTGCTTCTGAGTCCGAAACCCGAGTGGTTTTCAGGTCTGTTGCTCTTTCAGTTTTTTGTGATGTTCATATTCTGCACTCTTATCGGGCATGTTTTTCACCTTTATGAGGAGCAACACAGAAAAGAGCAGGAGATTGAGAGGCTCAGGCACGAGAATCTTCAAAGCCGGTACATTGCACTTTCCAATCAGATTAATCCTCACTTTTTCTTTAATTCACTTAATGGACTCGCTTCTGTGATTCGTAAAAAAAATGAGGAAAATGCAATTGAATATTTAAACAAATTATCAGATGTTTTCAGATACATCCTTCAAAGTGACAGGAAGGGACTGGTAACACTGGAAGAAGAACTTGAATTTGTAAAGGCATTTCAATACATGATGGAAATAAGATTTGCCAGTAAGCTGGTTTTTAATATAAAAGTAAGTGATGAAAAGAAAATCCTGAAGTTGCCTGTATTATCCCTGCTTCCTCTTATTGAAAATGTTGTTTTGCATAATACTATAGACAGTGAGCATCATATGGAAGTAGACATTTTCCTTAATTCTCAGGGAGAACTGGTGGTCACAAATCCTGTTTATCCAAAACTGTCTCCCCCTGAGACTACAGGAACAGGTCTTAAGAATCTTGAAAACCGCTTTATTTTATTGATGGGTAAACACATAAGAATCGAAAACGATGGCCGGAGATTTACAGTATATTTACCATTGAAAAGAGAAAACTATGAGGATACTTATAGTTGAAGATGAGACTGCAGCTTACGAAAACCTGCTGGATATTTTGAATAAAATTGATCCTGAAATCGAGATTGCAGGTTGTACGGAAAGTGTAAGGCAGACTGTACGATGGCTTAAAACCAATCAGTTGCCCGATCTGATACTTATGGACATTCACCTGGCAGACGGCTCCGCCTTTTCTGTATTCGACAGCATTAATGTTGAAACTCCGGTAATTTTCATAACAGCATACGACCAATATGCAATTGAAGCTTTTAAAGTAAACAGCATTGATTATATTCTCAAGCCTATTAAAGAAGAGGATTTAAAAAGAGCGCTCGAAAAATTTAAGAAATTCACTCACCCCGACATTCTGAAATACCTTTCGCAGATGGCCCAAATGGCTTCTCTTTCCGGGTATAAGGATAAAATATTAATTCCGGAAAAAGACAAGCTGATACCGATTGATATAAAGGCAATTTCCTGTTTTTATTCTACCGAAAAGAATACCAGGGTATTTCTGAAGGATGGAAAATCGTACCATTGGAACAAGTCACTTGAACAGATTGAAGAGGGGCTTAATCCTGCAGATTTTATCCGTGCGAACAAGCAGTATATTATCTCAAGAAGCAGCGTTAAGAGTATTACTGTCTGGTTCGACAACCGCCTGCTTATTACTCTTGATACAGAAACACCTGAGAGAATATATGTAAGTAAAAACAGAGCTGCTGAATTCAAAACCTGGATGATGCATGGAAAGAAATAATTTTTTTGTATTTCGTGATCATTCATATTTTTTCACTTTTACGGCGACCAGTTGGCCTTGTTCAGGATTTAATTGTAATATTTGTAATAAAGAAGTTGATATTTAGCTGTTTAATAAAACTTAAAATTATTTGAAGATGAAAAATTTAAGATTTTATCTGGTAATCAGCCTGATTTTTGCAGGATTAATAGATGTTTGTGCTCAGGACTGGCCACAGATTTTTGGGCCAAACAGGAACAATATTTCGACTCAAAAGGGCCTTCTGAGGTCATGGCCTGAAAATGGACCTCAGGTATTATGGAGTGTAAATGTAAGTCCGGGCTACGGTGGGCCGGTGGTTAAAGACGGAAAGGTCTATTTGCTCGACAGAATTGAAGATGCTAAGGATGTGATGAGATGTTTCGATTTTGAAACAGGTAAGGAACTATGGAAATTTGAATATGATGCTCCGGGCAGGGTAGACCATCCGGGTTCAAGATCGGTTCCAACGGTGGATGGAAATTATGTTTATTCATGTGGGCATAGCGGAGATCTTTATTGCTTTGATATAAACACCCACAAACCGGTATGGCATAAAAACGTAATGACCGATTTTGGTGGAACCAAACTGCCAGTATGGGCAATCACCCAGAGCCCTCTGGTTTATGGCGATTTACTTATTCTTGCATACTCAAAGGATCCTTATGCCGGACTTGTAGCCTACAATAAACGCACAGGCAACATTGTTTGGAAAACTGATCCTGTCTATAACGAGACCTATTCGAGTCCGACTGTTATTAAAATTGCAGGAGAAGATCATATCGTAATGGTGTTCTCTTCAACAAACACGTTCATGCACAGGGATATTACTGCCACCAAGGGGAAGGTAGTAGGGTTTAAACCACAGACTGGCGAAGTGCTCTGGGAATACAATAACTGGGAAAATATGATTCAGATTGCTCCTGCTCTTGATGCCGGTGATGGAAGGATAATTGTGGTGGGAGGCTATGAACACGGTACGGCAATGATTCAGGTGCAGAAGACAAGTGACGGCAAATACAACATAAAGGAGATATTCTATCACAATGATTTTGGGGATCATACAAAACCTCCTATTTTGTATAATGGCTATTTCTATGCCCAATTTTCGACGAATTCCAAACGCGATGGTCTGTGCTGCATGGATATGACCGGAAAGGTATTGTGGAAGACGATGCGCAATCCGTCGTTTGACAAAGGTAGCATGATACTTGCCGATGGACTTATTCTTGCCACAGATGGCAGGTCAACTTTATATTTAATAGAACCCGATCCTTCAGGTTTCAAACCGCTTGCCTCGGCCCAGCTCCTGGGAGAAGGCCAGAACTGGTCACCAATGGCTCTTGTTGATGGGAAACTGTTATTACGGGATCAGCAAAAAATGCTGTGTGTGAAGGTAACAAAATAGTCTTAATGAAATAAAATTTAGTGATTATGGAAACAAGAAGAATCAGATTACTGTTTTCTTCTGTTGCATTATTTTTTATAATAATAAATGTTTGCGCTCAGGACTGGCCGCAGGTTTTCGGTCCAAACAGGAACAATATTTCCCCGCAGAAAGGCATACTACGCTCATGGCCTGAAAAGGGTCCTGAAATTCTGTGGAGTGTAGAACTGGGCAGGGGATTCGGTGGACCAGTAATAAAAGACGGCAAAGTCTATCTTCTCGACAGGGAAGAAAATCAAAAAGATATCTT
>CAZIRN010000144.1:0-6344 GCA_964541495.1 uncultured Rikenella sp.
ATATTACTGCTCTTTTCGGCAATAAACTTCCTGATATTCCCGAGGGTTATAGATATGATTTTATAAACACCGATGCATTGATAAATTGCCTGTCGGTTGACAAAGGCATGATAGTCACACCATCGGGGATGAGCTATAAATTATTGGTGCTCGATGAAAACAGCCGGTACATGACTCTGCCTGCATTAAAGAAAATAATGAGTCTGATTGAAAAAGGTGCTGTGGTGTCGGGTCCAAAACCTGTTATGTCGCCAAGCCTTACTGACGACGATTCAGGATTCCAATCTCTTGTGAACAAGCTCTGGGTTAATGAAAAGAGTGAAAACGTTTACGGGAAAGGTAAATTATTTACCGGTCAGAAAGTTGCTGATATTATGAAAACCTTACAAATAGCTCCAGATTTTGAATATAAAAAACCCTATGATAACACCAATATTTTATTTGTTCACCGGAAAATGGCAAAAGCTGATATCTACTGGGTTAATAATCGTAATAACCGTCAGGAGACTCCTGAAGTAATTTTCAGAATTGAAGGGAAAATTCCGGAAATATGGGACCCTGTTAAAGGCACAAAAGAGCCGGTTTCTTATGTCAGTGAAAATGGCCGGACAATTGTGCCCCTGAAACTGGAACCCTATGATGCTCTGTTTATTGTATTTCGAAAAAATACGGAAGAAACATCGCTTAAGCTTCCCAAACCTGTCGAAAAATCATTGATAACTATAAAAGGTCCGTGGGAAGTTAGCTTCCAGCCTGGAATGGGCGCTCCTGAAAAAATTATTATGGACAGCCTTGCTTCATGGACTGAGAACAGCGATGCGGGAGTGAAATATTTTTCAGGAACAGGTACTTATAGAATTTCCTTAAATGCTGATTCAACCTGGTTCGATGGAAACCCTAAGCTATGGCTCGATATGGGCTCAGTTAAAAATCTGGCTGAAGTGACCGTAAACGGAAAATATCTCGGAATTGTCTGGAAGAGACCATTCAGAGTGGATATTACTGATGCATTGAAGCCGGGCGAAAATGCCCTTGAAATAAAAGTGACGAACCTGTGGGTCAACCGACTTATTGGCGATCAACAGCCAGGTGCAAAAAAATATACTTACACAGCAATGAATTTTTACCAGGCTGATTCACCACTTCTACCCTCAGGTCTGCTTGGGCCAGTACAAATATTAAGAATAACGTTAAAATAAAACTATAGATTAAATATAAACTGTTTTTCATATATCATATATTAAATTTCCAAATTATTCGAATAATAATATCAATATAGTCAATGAGATTGAAGGATACCTGTCTGATATTAGTTTCTTTTATGATATTTTTTATTGTTTCATGTAAACATGAGCATTATTTTAAACTTATTGAAGCCGAGAGTTTTGACGTGAAAGGTGGCTGGGTAGTTGATCCGCAGTTTGTGGAACAGATGGGGAGTCCATATCTTCTTGCTCATGGACTTGGGGATCCGGTAGAAAATGCATCAACTTTAATAAAGCTACGTCACAAGGGAATATATAATGTATGGGCAAGAACTAAAAACTGGTGCCCAGGGAAATGGAATGCTCCGGGCCGATTTAAATTACTGGTAAATGGGAAGGAATTGAAGGAAATACTTGGAACTGATGAAGGATGGAAATGGCAATACGCTGGAAAGGTCAACATAAAGGATACCACGGTTATAATTGAACTTAATGACCTCACAGGTTTTGATGGCCGTTGTGATGCGATTTATTTTTCAAACATAAAAGAAAGTCCACCTGATGAACATGATAAACTGGCAAGCTGGAGAAAGCTTGTCCTGTCGGAAATTGATATTCCCGACAAAATATTAGATTTCGACCTTGTAGTTGTTGGAGGCGGAATAGCTGGATGTGCTGCTTCAATTGCTGCAGCCGAACAGGGTCTGAAAGTGGCTCTTATAAATGACCGGCCGGTTCTCGGTGGTAACGCAAGCAGCGAAATACGTGTTCATACTGAAGGTATTACATGGAAATACGACAGGATAATAAGCATGCTAAATACTGAATGGTGGCCGAATGGCTCACCCGATGCCTTAAAGGATGACATAAAACGTAAAAAAAATATAGAGAAATATGAGAATATTTCAGTTTTTCTTAATTGGCGTGCTTACAATGCAAATACTATTTCTGACTCAATAACATCGGTAGATGCCAGTAATACTTTCTCACTGGAAAGGATAAGATTTAAAGCTCCGTTATTTATTGACTGTACGGGCGATGGATGGATTGGTTACTGGGCAGGTGCTGAATATATGTACGGAAGGGAAGATTCTTCCAAATACGGCGAAGGATGGGGAAAATATGGAGAACTGTGGAGCCCGCCAACGCCTGATAACAGGGTGATGGGTTCGTCAGTTTTATGGCGTTCATTTGATGCTGGCAAACCTGTTATTTTCCCTGAAGTGCCATGGGCAATGGAAGTAGCCGGAGAATATGAAGCCATAGAAGGAACATGGAAGTGGGAATATTCAGATAATACTCATCACCAGGTGGATGATGCAGAATTTATAAGGGATCACATGTTAAGAGCTATTTATGGTTCTTTTTACAACGCAAAAAAGAAACCGGAAAATCAAAATCTTGTTCCGGAATGGGTATCTTATCTTATTGGGAAGAGAGAATCGAGAAGACTTGTCGGCGATTATATTTATACATTCGGAGATGAAAAGAATATGAAGGAATTCGCAGATGCAGTGGCAATGGAAAAAAGGAATATTGATGTCCATTACCAGCAGAACCTAAAGGATCCATCTCAACCCGATTTTCTGTCGGAAGCTATTTATTATAAAGTTGATCACTATTACATTCCATACAGGTCGTTGTATTCAAAAAATATCAGAAACCTTTTTATGGCCGGCCGTTGTTTCAGTTGCTCACATGTTGGTCTGGGTGGTCCCCGGGTTATGAATACAACCGGACAAATGGGTGCCGCTGTAGGTTATGCGTCGTCGCTCTGCAAAAAATATAATACAAATCCCCGTGGAATTTATTTGAATCACCTGTCTGAACTTAAAAAACTGATTGATGAATCAGATAAAAATAAAATCTGAGAGAGAATTTTATTTTTTACTTTTGAGAATTCATTTTATTAATTTATAATTACATAAGCTTTTTAGAATATTAATTACTTTAATATAATTATTTAAATTTAAAGGGTTTTATTTATGAATTCAAGAGACAGGGTTATTTTTTCAATAAATCATAAACAGCCAGATAAAATTCCGATAGATTTAGGTAGTTCAACCGTAACGGGTATTTCCGGAATAGCATATAATAACCTTAAGAATTATTTGAAAATTGAAGGGCCTACTCGGATAATTGATGTTATTCAACAGCTTGCCAATGTGGATATGAAATTTATTGATCTTTTTGGTGTTGATGCTCTGGATGTAAACAGAATTTCTGCTGAAGGTAATGATTGGTATGAATTCAGGCTGAATAATGGTGATATTGTTGAATTTCCTTCATGGTTTCTACCTGTCAGGAATGCCGATGGCTCATTTATTACTAAAGATGAAGATGGAACTATTATTTCAAAAATGTCTGCCGAATCCGCTTTTTTCGACCAGATGTGCTATCCATACGAAAACGGGTACCCGGAAAATTTCAGTAATTTAAAAGCAGATTTAAAAAAAATATCATGGATAGTGCACTCCCATTCATCAAACTTAAATACTGATGAACTCAGAGGGAAGCTAATTGAGCTAAAGGAAAGAACTAATAAAGCTTTAGTAATGTCGGGTGGGGTTAAATTGCTCGAATTCGGTTTCTTTATTAGAAGAATGGATAATTTCCTGATAGATATGATAACGGACAAGGCTAAGGTGTCCGAACTGCTCGATATATTTGTAGATATGCATCTTGCCGGACTGGAGAAAAAATGTAAGGCAGTGGGAGATATTGTTGATATAATACGTTTTGGCGATGACCTTGGAATGACTTCCGGGCCTTTTATGGATCTTGGAACATTTCGTGAATTATTAAAACCAAGGTACAGGGTTCTTTGTGATTATGTAAAAAAACATAGTAAAATGAAGATTTTTCTACATTCATGTGGCAGTATAAAACAATATATCCCTGATTTGATAGATGCAGGTTTTGACATTATAAATCCTGTTCAGACAAATTGTTATGATATGGATCCTCTTAAGCTAAAAACTGAATTCGGTAAAGACATTACTTTTTGGGGAGGAGGTGTTGACACTGCTTCTGTAATTAACAGAGGTTCTCCTGAAGAAGTCAGAAAAGATGTTTTAAAAAGGTGCGAAATATTTTACAAAGACGGAGGCTTTATATTCGCACCTATTCATAACATTTTGTCAGAAGTCCCCCCTCAAAATATTGTTGCAGCTTACAACGCCGTGAGAGAATTCAATGGTGAAAAGGCTTTAATGTAAAATTTTATTGATAACTGGTATTTTTCATTAAATATTATTGTATTAATAGTCAATTATTTCCTGGAATCATAGTAAGTTAATAATCTTATCTAGAGAGTGTTAGTCCAAGGGTAACAATTTCATTAGGTTTGATCGTGACCTGAACACTGTTACCTTTCACTGCCGGTTTATTTGGACTTTCAAGAGGTAACTCAATTATATTTAGTCTCCTTGCAGTACTTACATTAACAGGTAATTTAATATTCACCATAGTTTCTTTGCCAAATATTTCACAAAGTCTTACTACAAGTTCATTGCCATCTTCTGATTGCTTGATTCCTGTAATAACAACTCCCGGTGAGTCAACGGAGAAAAATGAAGCCTCTTCCGGCCTTGTGGCATGTGACGTTACCAGAGCCATAGAGGGAGGTTCTGCTGCATAGACAGGAATATTAAAATCTTCTCCTTCCGGCCATACACCATTCTTCCAGTCACCTGAATGAGGATAAAGAGCATAACTTATGTTAAATTTTCCAATGTTTGGATATATATCAGGTTCACCTGCAGATCTCATAAGTGTGATTCTTAATTCACCGTTATGATATGAATGACCATATTTTGAATTATTTAAAAGAGCGATGCCTGTAATTCCATCGGTAAGATCTACCCATTTCTGTGCCGGCACTTCCTGACCGTCAGGTTCTTCATTCTTAGTCCAGTCATTCAGGAAACTTTTATATGAAGGAGGGGTTTTTCTAAGGTCTGTAGGTCTTTCGACAACGTCAAAAGGTACCTGGCAATAAAAATACGGATTATCTATTGCAAACGGGAATAGAGCTCTTAACATTGGTGAATCTGTTGTGTCGCTTCCTGTTTCAAGCCAATGTACTTCAAGGTCATATCCAATCCGTGGATATGACCTGTAAAGGTAAGTACGTACAATGAATCTTGATTTCCCCCATGTTTTAACACTTTCCACGCAAGCTCTTACCGGTCCGTTTTCAACAACCTTTACACTTTCAACATTTGTAATATCCTCTTCTTTAACAATTTTGTTTATAGTCCATGACTTCATTTTCCCTTTTCTGTCTTCAAGATATATTCTCAGTTTATTAAGCTGAGATCCTTCTTTAACATATTCTTTATTTGAGCGTTTGTCATAAAGACTTACTATATCGCCAGTTTTCATGTCAAACCTGACCCTGAAAAAATCAGTTTCAAAGGTATTATCTTTGAACGGAATAGGTTCATTAAATTCTCCGGGTTTTGTCATGTCAATATAAAAAGTTTTATAACCGCCGGCCGGCATATTATCCACGATAAACTGAACTTTTGATGTAAATCCGGGAGGTGTTACTTTCCCCCAAACAATTTGTGCCGGATATTTTTTCCCAAAAGCATCTCTGACCATTACCGAAGCAACATTTCCCTGGCCTTTATCTACCGGTGTGACGTATTTTGATCCATAATAATTACCCCAGTTTGATAATTTAGCTGTAACAGGTTGTTCATTCGAATAGACATTTGCTTCAACAATAGTTTTGCGGGCAATTGGCTGAAAGTTGTATGCAACCACAGGTTGGCCTGATCCTTTTTGAAATTTAACTTCATCAGCCATTTTTCGGAAAGCATTACTTCGCAATTCGGTTGCTTTGCGCAATATTTCACTATAACGTGAAATTGATTCTTTATTAGACTCATTTATTGCAGAACCTGGGAGGATGTCGTGAAATTGATTAAAGGTAACATTTTCCCAAAGTTCATGTAATTCATTAGCAGGATACTTATCCCCGTTAAGCCATCTAAGTGTATTGAAAAATTCAGTAGCAAAAAGAATATTTTCACTGTTTCTGTTACCTGCTTTGATATCAGCTACAGTAGTATAACAACCCTCAAAAATAAATTGCATTTCACCTTTATGAGTAGGACGGCCATCCATTTC
>CAZIRN010000145.1:0-6301 GCA_964541495.1 uncultured Rikenella sp.
AGCATCTGACTACGGATCAGAAGGTTGGGGGTTTGAGTCCCTCCGGGATCACAGAAAAGCAGCCATAAGGCTGCTTTTAAAGTATAAAGGGGAAAGGAAAAAGGGAAAAGTCATCAAAGAAGCCTGCAAAGTTGAAAAACTTGTAATCCTATTTTTACCATTATCGTTCTTCCTGGCTGCTACAAAATAAAAACCTTTACAACCAAAACATGTTTACTCAAAAACCTTACTTTAGTACGAAATTGATTTTTTGATAATTTTGAAACTCAAATGGATAAAATATGGTAGAAAAAATAAAAGAGATTTTTAAAGCCGAAGCATCGGCTATTCTGAATATACCTGTAAATGAGTCGTATGAAAAAGCAATTGACCTGATATATAGATATGTACATCTTAAAAAGGGCAAGCTTGTTACAAGCGGGATGGGTAAGGCCGGCCAGATAGCGGATAATATAGCCACAACATTCAGTTCGACAGGGACCCCAGCGATTTTTTTACATCCAAGCGAGGCGCAGCATGGTGATCTTGGTGTGTTACAGGAGAATGATATTCTCCTTGCAATTTCAAATTCAGGAAAAACAAGGGAAATAATCGAACTTACGGATCTCAAAGACAATCTATATCCCGCAATTCCTCTTGTGGTAATTACAGGTCATCCCGACAGCCCTCTTGCCGATAAAGCCGACTGTGTCATTTACACCGGAAATCCTGAAGAAGTTTGTATATTGGGTCTGACGCCAACCAGTTCAACAACCGTAATGACAGTTATTGGAGATGCTCTTGTAGTGCTTATGATGGAAAAAATAGGCTTTACGGCTGAAGAGTATGCCAAAAGACATCATGGAGGTTATCTTGGTGCAAAATCAAGAGAACTCTCCATGAAAAAAAATAACAAAACTTAAAATACCCCGTTCAATATTTATTCAGTTTATAAGTTCAAATACTCCTTCAAGAATATAGGTTGGCATGTATGGAAATTTATCGGCCATTTTCCGGTCAGTAATGCCAGAAAGTACAAGGAGAGTATCTATTTCCGATTCGATTCCTGCAATAATATCCGTATCCATTCTGTCACCAATGATTATTGTGTCTTCCCGGTTTTGCCCGAGTTTTTTGAGAGCTATCCGCATCATAAGCGGATTAGGTTTTCCTACAAAATATGCCGACCTTCCTGTTGCCAGCTCGACTGGTGCTGTAAGTGACCTGCAGGCAGGAACAATACCATTTTCAGCCGGACCGGTTACATCGGGATTAGTGCCGATAAGCTTTGCTCCTCTAAGTATTAGATTTACAGCCTGTTCAATTTTTTCATAACTATAACTTCGGGTCTCCCCTATCACAACATAATCGGGATTGACATTATTCATCGAGTAACCGACATTATACATAGCATTTATCAGTCCTGTTTCGCCTATAATGAATGCCGAACCTCCAGGTTTTTGTCCTGAAAGAAAATTAGCAGTAGCAAGTGCGCTTGTATAGAATACGCTCTCATCAACATCAATACCAAGCCGTTGCATCTTATCTTTAAGTTCTTTAGGAGTTCTTTCACTTGAATTAGTAAGAAATAGATACTTTTTCCCTTCTCTTTTAAGCCATTCAACAAATTCGGGTACGCCTGGCAACAACTTATTACCATGATACAATACCCCATCCATATCTGAAATAAAAGCCCGTTTCTTTTTAATCATTTCAATTATTTCTTTTTTATCCATTTTAACTCTTTGTTTGTTATAAATTTTAAATGACTATTGACGAACCATTAACTATAATCAAGATTAGGTTAAATTATTTTGGTTTTTTAAAAAATTAACATAATTCGCACAAAAATAAATAAATAACCTGGATTTATTTTATAAACCCAGAACAGATGAATTAAATTTCCCGGAATTTTTCATTTGCCGGTACAACAAAAAAGATTAGTTTTGGAAAAACTCAAATCATAAAACGATGACAAACAATACAACTTCTTCGTCAATAAGTCGTAAAGATTACATCTTTTCTATAACTGTAATCGGACTTCTTTTTTTTATTTTCGGGTTCGTAACCTGGCTTAACAGCATTCTGATAGTTTTTTTGCGGACAGCATGTGAACTGAATGATTTTCAGGCATATTTTGTGGCCACGGCATTTTATATTTCTTATTTTGTCATGGCCCTGCCTATGACACCTGTTCTGAAAAAGACAGGCTTCAAGAACGGAATGTCAGTCGGATTATGGATAATGGCTGCCGGCTGTATGTTTTTTATTCCGGCGGCTTTAACAAGAACCTTCGGTTTATTTCTTACCGGCCTATTTATTATGGGTACCGGACTTACGCTTTTACAAACAGCTTCAAATCCTTATATAACCATAATTGGTCCACGTGAAAGTGCAGCAAAAAGAATAAGTATAATGGGTATTGCCAATAAATTTGCCGGAGCTATTGCACCCATAATACTGGCGAGCATTATACTTAAAGATGCCGATGAACTCGAGAGGCAGCTTGCTCAGGCAACTGATGCGGTCACAAGAACAGGTATTCTTAATGAAATGGCGAGCAGGGTGATAGTTCCATATATTGTAATGGCAACTATTCTTTTACTTCTTGGACTTGCAATCAAACTTGTACACATGCCTGAAGTTGATACCGAGGCTGAAGATGAATTTGTAGCTGAAGGAGGAGTCAGATCGAGCATCTGGAAATATCCACATCTTATTCTTGGCGTTATCACTCTTTTCTTCTACGTTGGAGTTGAAGTCATTGCAGGCGATACAATAATACGCTATGGTCAGTCGCTCGGAATAAATATGGAATCTGCAAAATATTATACTTCCCTTACTATGACCGGCATGATAATCGGATATTTACTGGGGATTATTTTTATACCCAGATATATTTCCCAGTCAAATGCTCTAAAAATATGTGGTTTACTTGGAATAGTGTTTTCCCTGGGGGCTATTTTTACTCCGGCTCACATCAATTTTGTAATGCCTTTTATAGACATCACCACATTTAAACCTTTACAACTTGTCATACCTGTAACTGTTCTTTTTGTTGCACTTCTTGGTCTGGCAAATTCGCTTGTCTGGCCTGCTGTTTGGCCTTTAGCACTTGCCGGTCTCGGTAAATACACCAAACTTGCATCTGCAATGCTTATCATGGCAATAGCCGGAGGCGCTCTTATCCCGCTCGTTTATGGTAAACTGGCTGTCACTTTCAACACTCAGACAGCTTACTGGATTTGCATTCCCTCTTACCTGATAATAGCTTACTATGCATTCATCGGACATAAAGTCGGACTTAAATCCTGACAACTTCTTAAAGAATATTTTAAGAAAATTCCGTGCCGAAGGAACTTTCCTCGAAGGAAAAGTATATGGAAACGGACATATCCACGATACATTTCTTATAAAGACAATTGAACCTGACACTGATGATTATATTCTTCAACGTATTAATAGTAATGTATTCAAAGACGTACCACGGATGCAAGAGAATATTGAGCGTGTCACGGCTCATATGCGAGAAAAAATTCAAGCTATTCCAGGTTCAGATTTTAAACGAGAAACTGTTACTTTGATTCATACAGTTGAAGGGAAAAGCTGGACTATTGATTCTGAAGGTAAATACTGGAGAGCTTTCCTGTTTATCCCACGGAATATATCGTACGATATTGTTGACTCGCCTGATAAAGCATTCGAGGGAGGGAGAATTGTCGGCAAGTTTCAGGCAATGCTTTCGGATCTTCCAAAACCACCACTGCACGAAACCATCTCTGATTTTCATAATGCCGAAAAACGCCTCGAAACTTTTTTTATAAAGGTTTCAGAAGACCCTGCAGGAAGAGCGAAACTAATTACCAGTGAGCGCAAATTCGTCGAGGAAAGGGCTGAAAAAATGAAAATTATTCATAATCTTGGGAAAGAAGTGAAAATACCTCTGCGGATTACACATAACGATACGAAATTCAATAATATCCTGTTCGATGAACAAACCGGCAAAGCACTATGCATCATTGACCTCGACACAGTGATGCCGGGATACGTTCATTACGACTTTGGAGACGCAATCAGGACAGCAGCTAATACCGCGGCAGAAGATGAGAAGGAACTTTCAAAAATTAATCTGGATGTTGACCTTTTCAGGGCATATTCCGCAGGTTACCTGTCAGAAATTAAAAATATCCTTAATGACACTGAACTTGAATATCTTGCATTTGCACCCCTTGTCGTCACTTTTATTCAGGGCGTTCGTTTTCTTACCGATTACATTGACGGCGATAAATATTATAAAATACATCACGAAGATCATAATCTGCAACGCACAAGGGCTCAGTTCCAGCTTGTGAGAAGTATGGAGAGACAATATAACGAAATGAGAAGGATTATTAAGGAACTTGCCGGGAGATAAGGGAGATGATTGGATGAGAGGATTAGAAGATGAGAGGATTAGAAAATGAGAAGACTAAGAGACAAAGAGACGAATGGGAATTACTAAACGTGAAACGCTCCGCCCACACATACGGCTACAGCGAACAAAGAAAACGAAAAACGAGAAACATGAAACGAGAAACATGAAACATGAGCTAACTAAAAACTTAAAGATGTATGTCATGGGCGAATGATGAACTTGAATTTCTAAATAATTTGAATAATCCTCAGAAAATTCAGGATTTTCTCGATTCTGTCGAATATAATCCTGAGTATGAATGCAGGTCGCCCAGGTGGGTAATAAGAAGAAGAAAAGCTCATTGTTTTGAAGGTGCTATTTTTGCAGCGGCGGCTCTCCGGCTTATCGGTTTTAAACCTCTAATTGTGGATATGAAATCATATAACGACGACGACCATGTAATTGCCGTTTATAAAATAGACAAGCACTGGGGAGCGGTAGCTAAATCGAATTTTACAGTCCTTAGATTCCGGGAATCCGTTTACCGCTCAATAAGAGAACTTGTTATGTCGTATTTCGATTTTTATTATAATACAAAGGGTGAAAAGACCCTCCGCTCCTATTCACTTCCTTTCAATCTGTCGGTATATGACTACAAAAACTGGGAAACTACAGATGAAGATCTTGAATATATAGGAGAAAAAATTGAAAAACTTCACCACTTTGAAGTTGTAACACCTGAAATGATTGCCAGACTGAATCATGTCAGTGAAGCGGTATTTAGAGCAGGATTGCTGGGATCGAATGAGGCAGGGTTATTTAAGCCAAAGTGAAGTAAAGACGAAAGGCAATAAGATACCTTTTGCAGGCAACGGAGGCAGCGCTGCTGATGCTCAACATCTTACGGCAGAACTGGTTTGCAGGTTCGGATTCGACCGGCCTCCTTTAGCGGCAGTAGCATTAACTACCAATACTTCAGTACTAACCTCTGTCTCTAATGATTACGATTTTAATGTAATTTTTTCAAGACAAATAGAAGCTATTGGTAGCAATGGAGATGTTCTTGTTGTGTTATCAACTTCAGGCTCTTCACCGAATATAATAGAGGGAATATCATCTGCAAAACAAAAAGGGATATTTGTTATAGGATTAACAGGAATGCCTGGTGGCAAAATGGCTTCAATGTGTGATTTAATAATAAAAGTGCCTTCTTCTGAAACTCCAAGAATACAGGAATGTCACATATTGATCGGACATATTATATGTAATCAAATTGAAATGTCAATTTTTAAAAATGAACAAAAATAATATTTTATAAACATTCGATAATTATCTTATCTTTATTGATTATTAATCAACATAATATAATTATAAATAAATTTCCGTTCGAAAACTATTTTGCAAATCTATGGAGTTTAATTATTTTTACGGCTGTTAAAATATCGGAATTTAAGATTAATAGAATTAATCCGGTATTATTATTAAATCTTTCCGATTATGGATGTTTCAGGAAAAAGTTTCAAAGCCTTCCTCGAAAGGCAGGAAGCGCTTAAACAGCAATACAGTCCGGCACTGGCCGAAAAACAACATTCAAAAGGCAAACTAACTGCATGGGAAAGGATAAACCTGCTTTTCGACAAAGGCACTTTTGAAGAGATAGATGCTTACGTTGTGCCGGCTGTTCAGAATGTGGAATTTGGAAAAGTCGAAAAAACCTACGGCGACGGTGTAATAGTTGGCCATGGAAAGGTTAACGGCCGACTTGTATTTGCTTATGCTCAGGACTTTACTATAATGGGAGGTTCCCTGGGACTGGTGCATTCAAAAAAGATTGCAAAAATACAGGAAATGGCATTGAAAATGGGTGCACCTGTAATCGGGTTACTCGACTCGGGCGGCGCCAGAATACAGGAAGGCGTTGCAAGCCTT
>CAZIRN010000146.1:0-3471 GCA_964541495.1 uncultured Rikenella sp.
TTGGAATTACTGCAGGGAAAAAAGACAAATTCGTTGCAGGTTTTGATTTTATTTATACAAATTGGAATAATGCCTGCGTTCACGGCAGTAATGCCGAAATGACCAATACATATACTTATATGTTAGGCTTTGAATATATACCTGATAAATATTCGAACACCAGCTTCTTACGCCGGATAGAATACCGCCTTGGCGCTCATCTCTCGAATAATTATCTTGTTCTGAACGAGGTAAACATAAAAGAATACGGAATAAGCGGAGGTTTTGCAGTAAGACTTCGGAATTCACTTTCGAAAGCCACTTTATTTTTTGATTATACAAACAGGGAAGGCAATATTTCAAAAGGAATTCATGATGAAAATATTTTTTCAGCAGGTGTAAGTCTCAATCTGTACGACTTCTGGTTTGTCAAACGCAAATATGATTAAGTACCGGAATCGGTCATAACTAATGCAGAAACTATATCAGTTATTTCCAAGATAAGGATGAAAAAACTTTGTTATCTTCTGCTATTTATTCCTTTTTTATTTTCATGTGAAAAAAACCTCGAAACAATCAGAAAATCCGATATAGAATCACTGCCTTCGCAGACTGTGAGAGATTTAGTTACAGTTTATTCCGATTCAGGATTGACTCAACTGGTAATGCTGTCGCCGATAGTGCAAGTATATTCCGACCATAAACCACCTTATTCTGAATTTCCGGAAGGAATAAAAGTTCTGTTTCACGACGGTAATCCTGAACCTATTGCCTCTCTTTCATCCAAATATGCACGTTATTATGAGGACAAAAAAATCTGGGAACTTAAAGACAGTGTGGTTGCCGTCAATGAAAAGAATGAGATTCTTGAAACTGAACTTCTTTACTGGAATCAGGAAAAAGACCTTGTATATACCGAAAGATTTGTAAGAATTACCAGCGAGGAACAAATTGTAATGGGCACCGGATTTGAAGCTAATTCGCGTCTTACAAAATGGAAAATCCGTAACGTGAGTGCCACTATCTATGTCAAAGAGGAAGAGTGAATTTATAAATCATTTTCTGCAGAAAAAGCGATAAATTTGTAATATGGACAGTTATTTAATTATACTGGTCGCTGTAATATTTTGTGCCTTTTTCTCCGGGATGGAGATTGCTTTTGTTACCTCGAACAAACTCAGAATAGAACTCGACCTCAAGCAGGGCTCTTTTGGTTCGGGCATAATAAAAATTTTCTCCTCAAATCCTGGCCAGTTCATTGCAACAATGATTATAGGCGAAAACATCTGCCTCGTAATCTATAGTATTATTATTTCAGGTTTGCTGACATCTTTTTTTAGTCCTGCAATAGGTTCGGAGGCTCTCATTCTGATTTTTAACACTTTAATTTCGACAGGCATTATACTTATTGTAGCTGATTTTCTTCCAAAAGCTGTTTTTCGTCTCAGCCCTAATTTCTTCCTGAAGATTTTCAGTATTCCGACTTTTATCTTTTACATTATTTTCTATCCTGTTTCAAAGGCAACACTTTTTATATCCAACTTGCTTATCAGACTTTTACCTGGGGGCAAATCAACAAAAAAGAGAAGGGATAAGAATATTGTTTTCAGCAGAGCCGACCTCGACCATTTTGTTTCGATAAACAATCTTGAAACTATAAGGGATGAGACTGAAAGGAATAATATAAAAATATTCCAGAATGCTCTTGATTTCTCGAATGTCAAGTTGAGGGAGTGCATGGTTCCCAGAACAGAAATCGAGGCAGTTGAAATAAACAGCAGTATAGAGGCTTTGAAAGAAAAATTCATTGACACACGTTATTCGAGAATACTTGTATATTCTGAAACCATTGACCAGGTAGCAGGCTATTTCGAGCTGAAGGATATATTTAAAAATCCTCCCGACATAAAGTCGGGGTTGCGAAAGCTTGCAATTGTACCTGAAACGATGCCGGCAAGCAAGTTATTAAAACAATTTGTGGATGAAGGTGTTAACATCGCAGTTGTGGTTGACGAGTTTGGAGGTACATCTGGAATGGTCACAATAGAGGATATGTTGGAGGAGATAGTTGGCGACATCCAGGATGAGCACGATACCGATGAGCTTATTGAAAAACAGGTATCCTCCAATGAATTTATCTTTTCGGGAAGGCTTGAAATTGATTATCTTAACGAGAAGTATGCACTCGGTCTGCCCGAAGCAGATGATTATGAAACACTTGCAGGAATGGTTCTCTATTACCACGGGAGCATCCCCCGGCAAAATGATATTATCCGTATAAACAATTTCATAATAAAGATTTTGCGAACTACTGCAACACGTATTGACCTTGTAAGCCTGAAATTTGATTAGTGCATCAGCCTATAGAACTACTTGCTTAAAAAAACCAATAAAATTGCTAATCCTTTTTACCTCTCCTTATAATTATTTTTCCGAAAAATTAGGCTTTATCGCCGGTTGTGTTCTTCCCTTACTGAACTATTCCTGATGATTTTTCGACCAGAACAACAAAAGCTTATCCAATATATTTGTCTATAAACTTTAATTAAATATGATACAATAATTTAGACCTATGTTAATAGAAACATGTTTTTAGAATATTTTCCAGAAATCGTGCGAAATAAAACTTATTATTTATATTAGCTCTCTAATTATGAAAAGAAAACAATAATTAAAACCTGAAACTATGTTACTTCACCAGCAGTTTGTCCGGATGGCAAAAAAACATGCAGGAAAACTTGCAATTATTGACAGATCAACAGGAGATAAATTCACTTATTCCACAGCCCTTATTGGAGCACTTATCCTGAGCTCGAAATTCAATAAGTACGACAAGGGTTTTATAGGCATAATGATACCTACTTCGGCAGGATGTGCCCTGGCAGTTGTCGGAGCATTGATGAGCGGAAGGATACCGGTTATGATAAACTACTCGACAGGCGCAGAGGCAAATGCTAAATATGCACAGAAAAAATGCCATTTTAAGACAATTATAACTTCAAAATCATTGCTCGAAAAAATAAACTGCCCTTTAGTTGACGGTATGGTAATGATCGAAGATATTATGTCGGGCGCTACTCTGGGAGAAAAACTAAAAGCTGCTCTTAAATCCAAACTTCCGGTAAATACATTGCTTAATTCTATCCATAAAGGAAATGAAGATGACACTTCTGCAATACTATTTACAAGCGGAAGTGAAAATGAGCCCAAGGCAGTGGAACTAACTCACCGGAATATCTCATCGAATATCGAAAATTTTGGCATTTATGCAAAGCTTAGTGAATCAGATATAATGCTTGCCAGCCTCGTATTTTTTCATGTATTCGGTTTGACGGTTGACCTGTGGACTCCTTTATACTATGGAATGACAATGGTTACTTATGCCAATCCACTCGATTTCCAGGCTATATCCACAATTGCGAGGGAAGAAAAGCCGACTGTGATGGTCGGTACTCCCAGCTTCTTCTGGGGATACCTGAACAAATCGGAACC
>CAZIRN010000146.1:3571-6197 GCA_964541495.1 uncultured Rikenella sp.
ATTATGGTAAAGGGAGATTCGGTAATGAAAGGATATTATGGAGATCCTGAACTGACTTCAAAAGTTTTGAAAAACGGATGGTACGACACAGGCGATATGGGATTTCTTGACGAAGACGGATTTCTGTGGCATGCCGGACGACTCAGAAGGTTTACTAAAGTCGGAGGTGAAATGGTATCGCTTGTAAAGGTCGAAAACATACTCGAAAAATATCTGCCCGAAGGAGTATCTTGCTGTGTGGTCGAAATCTCCGACGAAAAGAAAGGCTCTTATATTGTAGCCGCGGTGTCGGAACAGGTAAACAAAACCGAAATCCTGAGGAAAATGATGAACGACCTTCCAAGTATCGCTCTACCCCGACAATTTATAGTTATAAATAACCTTCCCGTAATGGGCACCGGGAAAATTGATTTCACCACTGTAACAAAATTAGTTCAGGAAAGAATGAATCAGAAAACAGAAAACTCTTGAAACAACTTATTCACTAATTTCAAACAATACTCTATATAATATTATACGAATTTTCTCACTGAAACGTTTCATAATACATTCTGAAATCATCTATTTGCCGCCTTTTAACAAATTTTTAACTCATTATTTTTTTATTTTTAAACCGATTGAAATAATTTCGGACTGTTTTTGCATATTTCAATAAACTAATGCTATATGGATATAGTTGTTGAAAATCTAACAAAGAAATACGGCAACCAGAAAGCTGTTGACAATATCTCGATGAAAGTTGCAACCGGAGAAATAGTCGGGTTCCTCGGCCCTAACGGAGCAGGAAAAACAACAACCATGAAAATAATCACCTGCTACCTTGCTGCCGACGAGGGAGATGTGTTTATTGGCGGAAAATCAGTTCGTGATAATCCGGTGGAATTAAAAAAATATATCGGCTATCTTCCTGAAAACAACCCGCTTTACTATGAAATGCCGGTGATTGACTATCTGGAATTCTGCGCACGACTGCATGGAATCGAAAAAAGCCGGGTGCCAAACCGTGTCGTGGATATGATAAGAATTACAGGGCTTAACAGTGAGAAACACAAAAAAATAGGTGAGCTTTCCAAAGGTTTCCGCCAGCGTGTGGGCCTAGCACAGGCAATGATTCACGACCCGAAAATATTGATTCTCGATGAACCTACATCCGGACTCGACCCGAACCAGATTGTCGAAATCAGAAAACTCATCCGCGACCTCGGGCGCGAAAAAACTGTTATTCTCAGCACACATATCCTGCCCGAAGTGGAAGCAACCTGCGACAGGATTTTTATAATAAATAAGGGCAGACTTGTAGCTGACGGTACCGCTGAAACATTAAGGAAAAAAGCCCAGGGAACCGATATCGTGAGAGTAAGAATAGAAGACGGTAACCCTGATGAAATATATAAATCGCTTAAAAACCTTAAATCAGTAAGTATGGTCGAATTTGCCGATCGTAACCTTAACCGCTTTGATGTCCATTGCAAATCGGAAGAGGTAAAAAGGGAAATATTCTCTCTCTGCGTTGGAAATAACTGGGTGCTTACGGAAATGACACCCTTCGAAACCAAGCTTGAAGATGTATTCAGAGAACTTACAATGAACTAAAAAAGAAATATGGACAAGATCTGGACAATAACAAAACGTGAGTTAAGCTCATTCTTCGATTCACTGATAGCCTATATAATGATCGTTCTTTTTCTGGGCTTCAGCGGATTCTTTACATGGATATCGGGCTCAGACATATTTATGTCGGGTCAGGCAAGCCTGAGACCATTCTTCTCAATTGCCTACTGGACTCTTTTCTTTTTCATCCCGGCACTCACCATGAGGTTGCTGGCTGAAGAGAATAAAACCGGGACTATCGAGATGCTGCTTACCAAACCTGTTACCGACAGACAGGTCATTATAGGGAAATACCTTGCCACACTGATCCTGATAGCTATTGCCCTCGCCCTTACATTCCCTTACGTTATAACCGTATCCAAAATTGGAAATATTGACGGTGGTGCTGTTTTTTGCGGCTATCTCGCACTTTTGCTTATTAGCGCTGCATACGCAGGCATAGGGCTCTTCACAAGCAGCATAACCAATAACCAGATTGTGGCTTTCCTTTCAGCCCTTTTTATTGGACTCTTCTTTCATATTATCTTCCAGATAATCTCCGCAGGCATGAAAGGCCTTGCAGGTCAGATATTAAACACTCTTAGCATGACCGTTCATTTCGACAGCCTCTCGAGAGGCGTCGTCGACCTAAAAGATATTGTCTATTTCGCCTCTATAGCATTTCTGGGGCTGTTCCTTACCGAAGTTTCTCTCGCTAAACGAAACGCCTATAATTAGAAAGAATAAAGATTAAAAACTAGTATGGTGAAAACAGCAAAAATTTCAACAACAATAGGACTTGTAATACTGATAGTTGTTATCATAAACGTTCTTGCTCATCTTTATACTTTCCGCCTCGACCTTACCGAGAACAAGGAATATACTCTGAGCAAGGCAACACACAATATCCTGAAAAACCTCGACAGACCTGTTACAGTGACAGTTTATTTCTCGAAAGACCTGCCTCCTTACATTAGTAACATTTCAACAAATCTGAAAGATATGCTTGTCGAATATAACAACCGGTCGAAAGGAA
>CAZIRN010000147.1:0-6123 GCA_964541495.1 uncultured Rikenella sp.
ACTGGTAAAGCCTCTAAGACCTTTCATTATCTCGATGCCCTTCCTCACAGATGTCCGGAAGTGCCCGGAACCTGGAATCAAATCGCATTGATAAAGATAATAAGGTCTTACGCGTACCATGAGCAGCTTGTGAAACAGCTCTTTCATAACCTCGATATTATCGTTTATTCCTTTGAGAAGAACTGTCTGACTTCCTAACGGGAAGCCTCCGTCAGCCAGTTTATTGCATGCGTCCGCACATTCTTTTGTAATCTCATCAGGATGCGTAAAATGCAGACTAATAAAGAGCGGATGGTATTTTCTCAGAACTGCAATAAGATTATTTGTAATCCTTTGTGGTAATACGACCGGTACGCGTGTGCCAATCCTTATTATCTCAACAGTAGGGATATTTCTTATATTCTTCAGTATATAATCCAGCATTTCGTCGGACATTGTAAGTGGATCACCGCCGCTTATAAGAACATCTCTGACTTCTTTATGACTGCGGATGTAATCGAAAGCTCTTTCGAAATCACTTTTCCCGAGTTTATCGAGTTTACCTACGGAATGCGACCGTGTGCAATACCTGCAGTATGAGGAGCAAACCTGAGTGACTGTAAACAATACTCTGTCGGGATACCTGTGCACTATCCCTTTAACAGGCGAACTCGATGCTTCATGAAGCGGGTCGGGCTTCTCGTCCGGAATTTGAATAAGCTCTTCCACAACAGGAACTACAATCCTTCGCAAAGGACTTGAGGGTTCACTGTTATAAATCAGGGAAGCAAAATAAGGAGTAATCCTTAGAGGAAGACGGCCCTTGAGATTATTAATGGCCATAATTTCCTTCTCTGAAAGACGCATAATTTTCCGGAGACCCTCTAAACTCGTTATCGAGTTCCTGAGTTGCCATCTCCAGTCATTCCATAAATCTACAGTTGCCAGGGGGAAATAACGGCTGATAAAGTCCGCATTCCGATTGCTAACTAACTGATCAGGGTTTCCAAATTGCGGAAATAACATGGTTTCCGCGCCAGGCTCTTCATCTGAAGAGCTACCCGTGAGGCGGCCTTCTCCATGGAAGGCTCCTGCCTCGTTTTTGTTAGCGTTCATTGTAAGAGTTTCACTGCTTTTTTAAGTCTCTTCTTTTTAATTAGTTTTATTGTTTAAAAATTTCGACGAAAATATATATTCTATAAATACAATGTTATACTTTGTGTACAGAAATATTAACAAGTTGATGATTTTTTCAACAATTTGACTTTCACTATATTGAATAATTTTATTAAAGAATTAAAAATCAATATATTATATAATTTAAAGTTATTGTAAATAAAAAAGATTATTTAAGTCAAGTATAATTGTATTATAAGCAAAATCATGGTTTTATTATAACATTTCAGATTGTTAATAACCCTTTATGTTTATAACATATTGAATAGAAATTATAAATAAAAAATATCAGAAACATTTAAAGTATCTTATAATCAATAAATATTTTGCTTGAAACATAAATAAATGAATATAAAAATAATATTGTTTATCTTTATTTGCGATACATAATTAATATTAAGATATGTTACAGCAAATAATCAGCCGGGATTATTTATTTTTAAGGCAGAGCTTTGTAGGAGTCAGAAGGTTTTACTTAATAATTCCAAAACAGGTATCTTAATCATGAAGACTACCTTTAAGGCAAATGTGATTGATTATTTTCATCAATTAATCTGAGCTATATTTGAAAATTTACCAAAAAAGGTCTTGTATGTATTTATATTTTTTGAAATTTAATATCGTTATCACGTAAATTTTGGATTTGCTCCCAATTAAACAAGAGTTTTTTCAAATTTGCAAATTATATTACCATAAAATTTTTCGATTTTTTAAATTATACTAATTTATTAATAATTAATAGTTAATGTCTAAATAAAGCAACATGTTTCAATTGAAAAAATGGACATTTATTGTGGTTCTTTTAATTTTCACAGGTTGTTCAAAAAAGGAGCCCGACATATATTTCAATTCTAATAAGGCATTGAAGTATTTTACGACTATTGACTCAATATGTAACAGTGATAATGGCAGATTATGGGGTTCTAATATTAAAGCACCTGTAATGTTTATTGACCGGCCGACGCGCAGGGTTTTTGCTAATAAGCCTGACAATCAGGAATTGTTAAAACTTAGGGATGGCGTTTATCAGGGCATATTTCCGAGAGAAAGGATAATTGAAAATTCGGCAGTTGATTTTGGAGGAGTTGTTTATGCCATGGTGCCTCTTCCTTCTGAGGAAGATCCATACAGAATCAAAACTTCTGCAATAAATGCTCTTTACCGTTGTTACCAGAGAAATAACGGCATTGATCCTGGGAAATTTGCAATTCGTTATTTGAATGAAAAATCGGCCAGAATATGGATTAAGCTTGAACTAAGAGCCCTGAAAAAAACTATTTCGGCCGACAGCACTCAATGCCTTCAATATTTGAGGGATGCAATTATTTTCCGTGGAGCCAGAAGAGAACAATACAAAGCTTCAATAAAGGATGAAGATCGTTTCGAGATATATAACGGGCTATCCATGCTTACCTCAATACTTTTATGTAATGATTCTCATGATGCTGTAAAAAACAGACTCCTCGAAAGCATTAATAACTCTTACAGGTTCCCCTCTTTTTCAAGGTCATACGGTTCTGTTACAGGCGCAGTATATAGCTATTTACTTTACCGAAGCGGATTTGACCTTAAAACTCTAAGTGTTGAAGATTCTGATATAGGAAATATTGTCATAAATCATTTCGGGCTTGAGGTTCCGGGTATTTACCGTGACGTTGCAGGAAGTCTTGCAGTGGTTTATGATGTGGACAGTATTTATAAGGAAGAAGAACAGAGGATGGCGGAAATAAGAGAAAGAATGCAACGTCAGTTGTCGAAATTCACGATGATGCCTGTACTTTCTCTCGAACTTGAAAGCCCTAATTTTGATTATGAACCTGAAGATATAAAATCTCTCGATACTCTCGGGATAATCTATAATGCTATAAGGGTATCGGATAACTGGGGAAAACTTACTGTTGAAAAGGGAGGCTGTTTGCTTACGAATAACCTGAAGTATATAAGGCTTGGGGCAAAAAATATCAAAGAATCGAAAAATCATGTTTATGGCGACGGATGGCACCTGATGCTGAACAACAACTGGAAAATAATAAAGGTTAACGATGATTATGTTCTTAAGAAGTCACTGCCGCAATCTTTGAGCCGGACAGAAGATTATCGGTAATCTTATATGTTCCTATCAATGTGAAGATTCAAGTTCTTTTATTCTTTCTTCAAGTGCTTTGATTTTAGTGAGTGCATCGGCTTTCTTCTTTCTCTCATTCTCGATTATTTTCTCCGGAGCATTCATAACAAAATTTTTATTGCCAAGTTTTTTTTCGATTATAGTGAGGAATCCTCTAGTGTAATCGAGTTCTTCTTTTATTCTGACAAGTTCGTCGGATTTATTGAGAGCCTTGCCAAGCGGAACGAAAAATTCCACATTGTTCACAATAAACGACGCACTTTCCTCAATTTTCATATCTGTTAAGGCTACCTCATTAAGATTGCACATTTTCTTTATTACAGGAATTGTAAATTTTTCGCAGTCATCCTTTGATTTTATATACAGGTTCAGTTTTTCGCTTACTGGTATATTCTTTTCTTTCCTTAAATTCCGTATAGAACTTATTATTTCTTTTACTGTTTCGAACCTCGAAATAAGGTGGGCGTGATGTTTTTTATAAACCGGCATCCTGCTTATCATTATGCTTTCACCTTCTTTTCTTTCATAGAGTCTTTGCCATATCTCTTCGGTTATAAACGGCATGAAAGGATGCAGCACCTGCATAAGTCGTTCAAAAATTGAGATTGTTGCGTTATATGTTTTTACATCAACCGGTTTTCGGTATTCGGGCTTTATGATTTCGAGGAACCAATCACAAAATTCATCCCAGAAGAGCTTGTAAGTTTTCATCAGAGCTTCTGAAATCCTGTATTTGCGGAAATCAGCATTAATTTCCGAAAGTGCCCTGTTGAAAACCTCCTCCATCCATTCCACTGCAATTGCCGACCATTCGGGCTGTGGAATATCCTTATCGGTTTCCCATCCTTTTACAAGCCGGAAGGCGTTCCATATTTTATTTGCAAAATTTCTTCCCTGCTCCGGCAGGCTATCGTTATAAAGGAGATCGTTTCCGGCAGGAGAGCACAACAGCATCCCCACACGTACACCATCGGCCCCATATTTATCAATAAGTTCGAGAGGTTCCGGGGAATTTCCGAGTGACTTTGACATCTTTCTTCTCTGCTGGTCACGTACCAGGCCGGTGAGATATACATTTGAGAAAGGTTTTTTACCGGTAAATTCATACCCTGCAATTATCATTCTGGCAACCCAGAAAAATAGTATTTCAGGCGCAGTGACAAGATCGCTTGTTGGATAGTAATATTTCATCTCAGGATTATCGGGGTTGTTGATTCCGTCGAAGCAAGTAATCGGCCACAGCCAGGAAGAGAACCATGTGTCGAGCACGTCTTCGTCCTGCCGCAAGTCGCGCTCCGAAAGGTTTCTATTTCCGCTTCTTTCCTTTGCAATTTTAACTGCTTCCTGAATATTTTCGGCAACAACGAACTCATTATCTCCATAATACCATGCCGGAATGCGGTGGCCCCACCAGAGCTGACGGCTGATGCACCAGTCATGAACATTTTCCATCCAGCGGACATAAAGGTTTTTGAACTTTGCAGGGTAAATCAATATTTCACTTGAAAGGACGGCTTGCATTGCCGGCCGTGAAATTTCTTCCATTTTCAGAAACCACTGCAAAGAGAGTCTCGGCTCGATAATTGCATTAGTTCGCTCCGACCTGCCTATTTTGGTAACATAATTTTCAACCTTCACAAGGTCACCGGTTTTCTTTAGTTCGGTTACAGCCAGTTCTCTGGCTTTGAATCTATCGGTTCCGGTAAACTTACCTGCCCTTTCATTTATTGTTCCGTCCTCGTTGAAGATATCAATCAGAGGAAGCTTATTCCTTAATCCTATCTCATAATCATTTATATCATGTGCCGGTGTAATTTTAAGGCATCCTGTTCCAAATTCCATGTCGACATATTCGTCGAAGATAAACGGCACTTCCCTTTCTGCTAAAGGCACTATCACTCTTTTGCCTGCAAGATGTTTGTACCTAAGGTCATTCGGATTTGCGCACACTGCCGTATCACCGAGAATAGTTTCCGGCCTTGTAGTTGCAACAGTTATGTAATCGTCAGTGCCAGAGATACGGTAACGGACGTAGTAGAGTTTCGTTTTTTCTTCGGAATAGTTAACTTCCTCGTCCGACACAGCCGTTCTTGCTTCAGGATCCCAGTTGACCATTCTGACACCTCTGTAAATAAGGCCTTTATTATAAAGCGCGACAAAGACTTTAATAACGGAAGAGTATCTCTTTTCGTCCATGGTGAAGACGTTTCGATCCCAGTCGCATGAAGCGCCGAGACGCTTAAGCTGTTCAAGGATGATTCCGCCGTGCTTATGCGTCCATTCCCATGCATGTTTCAGGAATTCTTTTCTTCCTATGCTCCGTTTTTCGATTCCCTCACTTTTAAGTTTTGCAACCACTCGGGCTTCTGTGGCGATGGATGCGTGATCGGTGCCAGGGACCCAGCAGGCGTTCTTCCCCATCATTCTTGCCCTGCGGATGAGAACATCCTGTATTGTATTGTTCAGCATGTGACCCATGTGAAGCACACCTGTAACATTTGGCGGAGGAATAACTATGGTGTAAGGCTCTCTTTCGTCGGGAACGCTTCTGAAAAAGCCATGTTTCATCCAGTAAGAATACCATTTGCTCTCAGCGCCCGAAGGCTCATATCGTGAAGGAATATCCATAAGTTAAAAAAAATATTCTTTGTAAAGAAGGGACAAAATTATAAAAATTCCTGCAAGTACATAAGGTCTTTTCTTAACCGCGAGAAGACAAAAGGGTTGTAAAAAATTACAAAAATCATTTCAGCAGCCATGAATGTTGTTCCTGCAAAAAATAAAAGTCGCTTGCATGATTTTGTATATCGCTTGATGAAGCAGGAATTAATGCATTATTTTGC
>CAZIRN010000148.1:0-6116 GCA_964541495.1 uncultured Rikenella sp.
TTCCATGATAAACTCCTTATTCTTTTTTATTAAAAATCTTACGAATATCGAGTGAACCGGTATGGCGAACCATATTTACGATTATACCGGCTGCAATTGCCAGAATTACGACTTCTATGATTATAAGTGTAATTACCATACTTTGAGTTGTTGCAATCTGACCGGTCATATTTCCTACCAGAATCAGGATTAATGTAACGCCTTTAGTCAATATCTCAAGTGCAAGAAGAATGCGTATCAAATTCCGTGTAGTAATAAGACAATAGAATCCTGTTATGAATAGTAAAACAACAACTATGAAACATGTAATCAACATAACACTTATTTCTTACTTTCTTTAAAAAGAATCACAACTCCAAATACACCGGCAAGAATAATAATAATCTGGCCAAGAATATCCAGAGGGCGTTTATTCCAGATAACATCCCTCACATCTATATCATTATTAACCGGACCTTTATTGATAATAAAATTCTGGTCGGGTTTAATTAACAAAAACAACAGAACTACAATTATTAATATAACCGGTAAAAGTATATATCTGTTAAATTTCTTCTTTGATTCTAATGCTTCACCTTCAGGGACAAGAGGTTTTGAAAGGCTTATGACACTTATAAAAATTGCGGTTACTAATCCTGCGCATACAGATAATTCAAAAACTGCAGCTAACGGAGCGTTCATGAGGAACATAATAATTGTAAGGCATGCGCTGACCGCAGCAAGAGAGATAGCCGCCTTTAAAAGGTTTTTTATCATTACCGTAAGTAATGAAAAAAGAATTAATAAACTCAAAAGAATATAAATTGTAATGCCCGTCATTTTTAAAATTATTCTTTCGTATAATAAGTAATTTTTCTTACAAGTCGTCCGAGTTTAATATTTTTAAATTTTCTTACCATAATCAAATACTTAACGAATATCTGATAAATTTAAAAAAGTCCTTTTGATCTCAAAAAAACCAATATAAAAGGAGACCCTATTCCTACCAAAATAATTATGATTGCAAGTAATAATTCCGAAAATGAGAGGCCTTTATTTCCCTCTTTTATATTTCCAATGCCTTCAGTATCTTCAGGAAGTTTCCTGAAAAATACTTTTTGTTGCAATATCAAAAAGTATGCAAGAGTAAGTATGCTTGCAAGTAATGCGATCACGGCATAGGAATGATAACCTACCTGCCATAAGGCCAGAATAATAATCAATTTACTCCAGAAGCCAGCCAGAGGAGGGATTCCGGCAGCCGATAGGAATCCGACTACAGATGTTCCTCCTGTTATTTTCATTTTATATGACAAACCCTGAAGTCTGTCCAGATCTCGTGTACTTGTTTGCGTTTCAACAGCGGCAGCGTTTACAAACAATAACGATTTAAAAGTAGCATGATTAAAGAAATGGAAAAAAGCGCCCAGGATACCCAACGGCGTAGCGCAAGCAGCGCCAATAATAATATATCCGATCTGGCTTATGCTCGAATATGCAAGCAAACGTTTGAAATCCTTTTGACCGATAGCCAGTAACGCACCTACAACGATCGAGATTATTGCAATAAAAGCAATAACATCATGAAAGATAGTTATATCGGCAAATACGTCTTTAGAAAGGCGTAAAAAAGCATATATACCTCCGGCTTTTGTAACTATTCCGGCAAGTAATACTGAAACAGAAGAATCCGCATAAGAATAAGCATCAGGAACCCACATATGGAATGGGACCAGACCTGATTTTATGGATAAACCTGCAATGAGGAAAACAAATGCTACTAACAGTTGCAATGGAATAGGTTTTAAATTGCTTAATCCTTCTGACAACACGCTATAATTAAGACTTCCGAATGTCATATATAGTATTCCAATACCTGTAAGTAATAAAACAGTTGCAATACTCGACATCAGAAAATATTTGAATGAACCGTTCAGTGAAGTCAGTTCTTTCGACTTTGCAATCAATATGAACGAAGCTGTTGCAGTAACTTCGAGAAATACATAGAGCGAAAAAATATCAGTTACCATAGCAACACCGTTCATTCCAATGATAATTATCAATATCAGATTAGAAAAATTGAAAATTTCATCCGATGTATATTTTCTCACCATTAAAGCAATGAAGCTTATCAATCCAATAGTAAAAAGAACAACAGAGCAATAAAAATCTATTGAAAAACCTACAAAATAGTTTATTTCAATACGGGATAATAAATCCTTCGATATTTGAAAAATAATGGCGGACGATAGAAGTATTTGAATAATAGCAACGGAAATACTTATCCAGAATGCAAGATGTTTTATGCTTTTCGAATAAAATAGGTTCAAAATCAGAATTGCAACAAAAGGTATTAATATAAATAATGTTGGCATTTTGGATTCTTCTTATAGAAATTATATTAAAACCACTATTGTTATTATAATAATTAATATCCCTACCAAAGACCAGCTAACCGATTCCGAATAATTTCCCGAGAAAGCTTTTTTGAGCAATGAAGAAAAATAATTTGTAATCCAGACGCAAAAAGTATCGTAGAACCAGTTGACGCTTCTGTCAATTATCCAGAATACTTTTGATATAATTCTGACAAAAAACATTCCTATATCGTAAGGATCGAAATAGCGTTTTTCAGCCCAGTCATATATCCGGGAAAGCACAGGTGCGTGATGAATATGATCAACGGCGCCTATAGCCTTCCCTGTTCTCGACACTCCATACATGTGATTTACAAATGCTAAAAGAAGCACTCCTATAGAGATGGATGCAAGTGTCAAATTATGCAGGCCGGAAAAATCATGGCCATGCATTTCACTCAGCCCCGGTTGTATAAAATAATTCAACGGTAAAGAATTATACACGCCGAATAATACACATATCAGAGCAATTATAATCATTGGCACAAGCATCGTCCATGGGACTTCTCTGATTTTGCTAAAATCATTCGAAGATTTTCCAAGGTAAGCGGCATGTCCAAGTTTCAGGAATGAGGCTGCAGTAAAAAATGCTCCCAGTAATGCTATTATATAAAATATTTTCCCGCTCGATAATGCTGCTTCGAAAACAAGTTCCTTGGAAAAGAAGCCGTTAAACGGAGGAACACCAGAGATTGATGCAGCGGTAATTAAAAAACAGGCGAAAGTAACCGGCATCTTTCTTCCAAGTCCGCCAAGTTCCTTCAAATCCGCTGTACCTGTTTGTTTTTCCACAGCGCCACCTGTAAGAAATAAACAACTTTTATAAAGTGCATTATTTATCATGTGAAAAATACCGCCGACTATTCCAACAGGAAGAGCAGTGCCTATTCCGAGGATCATGTAACCAACCTGGCTTATTGCGTGATAAGAAAGAAGTCTCTTATAATTTGTTTGAATCAATGCCATCATTACAGCCAGGATAATGGTAATAGCCCCCACAGACATCATGACAATGCTCATTGAAGAGCCCGGGTTAAACGCAAACAGGTCTATACTTATCCTAGTCAGGAAATATATACCTGTCAGTTTTTCCAGTGCGCCAGGCAAGAATGCCATGAAAGGCAAAGGGGCATCTATTGCTGCATCGGGTATCCAGCTATGGAACGGCATAGCTCCTGCTTTACCGATTGCACCTATCATAAGAAATATAAATGCAAAATTTCCCCAGTTATTTAACGGCAGATGAATTTTATCCATTTCGAAAGTTCCGGCAATAAGCCCAGTCACAATGATACCTATTGTCATACACAAATCGGATACTCCAACGAGAACGAGAGCCTTTACGGCAGTATGGAACGATTTCTTTCCTCCTGCCATAATCATAACAAAAGTAGTTATCAAAAGCCCTTCCCAGAAAAAGAGCATCAGCAAGAGGTTATTTGCAAGCACTGCTCCATTAATCATGGCAACAGTAATCATTAAGAAAAGGTAGAACTGTTTAATATTCTCCTTCCCTCTCATGAAAACAAAAGAAAATAGTACTATAAGAAATGCGAATGCTGCACCTGCAAGTAAAATAAAGCTATTGAAATGATAAAGTCTCAGAGAGAAATCAAAACCAAAGCCGAACCATGGTACAAAAAAAGTCGCGCTCTTTCCAAACAGGTAAATAGAATAGCCTAAATTTATTGCAACACCAATCAAACTTATGGAGCTTTTTGCCCAAAAGTCCTTTTTTGGCATTATAAGTATCAGCAATGCAGCGACTGCAGGAATAATAACAGGATAAAGTAATACAATATCCTTCATCTTTAAATTGCCTCCATTTGTTTACATATAATACTTACAAAGTCTGCCGGAATATGAATCATTATACCGCCCAGAATTGATAATACTGCAAGAACAATTACACTGAAGACCATAGTGAAAGAGCCTTCTTTGATGCCCGGATGTTTATTGTCGCCGAGAAATACCATAACAAATACTCTAAGCAGGTAGATTATTGTCAGGATGGCTCCAATTACGAATACCAGAGCAATCCAGATTTCACCGGCATCTACTGCGCCTCTTATTACCATCAATTTACTGAAAAATCCTCCTAAAGGAGGAATGCCCATAACCGAAAATGCACATATTGCAAATGTTATGGCTGTAACAGGCATTGTGCTGATTAGTCCGCCCAGTTTAGTAATGTCTCTTGTCTTTGTATTTTGCTCAACAATGCCGGCACATAAAAATAATCCGCCTTTCCCAAGTCCGTGCATCAATATGTATAATAATGCTCCGGCTGCGCCTGTTATGCTTCCTGTGGATAATCCCAGGAAAATAAAAGCCAACTGGCTTACGGTTGAATATGCAATGATACGTTTCAGGTCGGTTTCAATAAGCGCTGCGCCGGCCGATACCAGAGCACTGGCTGCTGCAACGACCGGTATTATTGTATGCCAGATGGCGCTTACTTCGAAAGTGGCGAGGAATAATCTGGCAAAAACATATACGCCTATCTTCACCAGCACAGCAGCATGAAGAAGTGCAGTTACAGGCGTTGGAGCAACACCCGCATCTGGAAGCCATGTATGAAAAGGTAAAGTCGCAGATTTAGTAAATATGCCAAATAATATTAAAAATATTGCCAGGTCAGATATTCGAGTACCTTTCATCCTGGTGAGATCGAAAGTGCCGGTCTGAAAATATATTAGAATAAATCCTATCAGCATTACAAGAGCTCCGAAGACTGTTATCAGGAATGCCTTGTCGGCTTTTATGACATGTTCTTTTTCCCTGAAAAATCCAATCAACCGCCAGCAACATATAGCCGATATTTCCCAGAATAAATAGATGAATATAAGGTTTGTTGAATATACTATTCCCATCATGGAGCCTATAAACAGCACAACCATGAGATAATATTCATTCTGATTCTTATAATGGCTTATATATCCAAATGAATAGAAAACTATTATAACCCCGATAAATGACGATACTAGTCCCATAAATACCGCCAATCCATCAGCCTTCAATCCAAAGTTTAAACTCAGAGGAAAATCAATATTAAAATAAAAAGGAGTCCCTTTTACTGCATACGGCAAAGCTATGAATGAAGCAATTACTGAAACGGATACCAGCAATAATGATATGATATTTCTAAGATTTTTCGAGATAGCTCCAAAAATGGGAAGAATAAATGCGCCTACTATTGGAACAAAAACGATTAACAGGAGGATTAGTTTGGCATTCATCTATTGAACTCTTTTATTTTCTATGGAAGGTTATCGTAGAAGGCGCAACTTATTTAGAGTTGGATGAATAAATATATTTATGAAACTGTATTCCATGTGACCTGGATTAGATAATTCTTCGATACTCATTTGTGCGGTTGATTTATGTTTGAACATAATTAAATGTTTTTCTGTCCAAAAGATACTGATAATTTAAAATTCATAGTCGAAAAAATAATTGTATATTATTAATATACAAATGTTTATGTTTTTTTCTGCCTCTTTTTAAATTCGTCAAAGATAAGTATATATTTTAAAAAATATCAATAAACCGTCAAATAAAATATGCGTTTATATTTTATGATATAATAATGACCATTAAGAAATAACGGGATGTTCAGGCGGAATCAACTCCTTAAAAGGGTCTCAAGAGAGTCGATTCCGACTCTTTTCTGTGTGCCGTCGGTCATGTTTTTTAAGGTTACCTGGCAATTTTTGATTT
>CAZIRN010000149.1:0-3727 GCA_964541495.1 uncultured Rikenella sp.
ATATAAAAGAAAGAAGCTGCCGGAACCATAAAAAGCCCACTTTTCGGATCTTTTGTGGTGCTCATGCGAATATGTGTAGTAACTGTTCTGCCCATATCATTGAATTTAGGCTCCGGGACATCAAATGAAACACATTTTCCTACAATTTCTCTCCAGTATGAAACCACTCTTTGTCGTTCTTTCTCAAAATCGAGCGATAGAAATTTTCCTTTACTGTCATTGGTTAAATCACCAACAAAAGGTATGTAAATAAATACGGATGCCTTCTCATTAGCCGGTATTGCTACTGGCATATAAATCGCTCCATTTTTTATATTTATGACGGGGTTTATTTCTTTTGAAAAGTCAACGAAAGCACGTATGTATGAATCACCCCCTTGTTTATCAACGATAAATGAACTCTGGAGTTCCAATTGTTCAATTGGATCACCTTTAATCCAAACATGCGAGATTTTTTCCTTATTTGTCGGATTGGAAATTGTGAGTTTTACCATCATAATTGCAGCAGTCTGCTCATCTCTCGAAGGATCATAAGGAGATAATGGACCTTCCAACAAGGTAGCGAAAGCTTCTTCCTTATAAATCAATCCTTCATGAATCCAATCTGACTGAGCAACAGGCAAAAAATCGTGTAAGAGCGACAAATGTGAAACTTTGTCATCCCGAAAATAGACTGGATCCTTACCGGTCCCTATTAACCATGAAAAGCGATCACCATTCCATTTACAGCGATTGATTTCGTTTCCCTTAGCTTTTGTCAGAAATTTGCTCATAAAAATGTTACCCCCCCATTCGAAACCAAATTTTTGCCAACTTGCATCCGGGGCTAATGGTATGTATAGTCTCCCGATTTGTTCACGTTCCATTACACTTAATCTTGGAATTTCCCTCCTCGCCCGTTCATATGTCTGTTCTGGTTCTGTTTCCAGTTTCTCACGTATACGTTTTCCTTGAACGATTTCCGATTTAACAAATCCCGAAGTATCGGATGCAAATGTCACATAGGCTGAGTAAGCAGGGATATAAACAGGCCCTTTATTTAAATCTTTTGGTAAAAATGAGAAATTTCCTTCCGATGTACGCATTGTAACAATGGTCTGATCAGTCGAACCTCCAAGAATGGGTTCAGCAGTGGTTAAATCAACAATTATACCTTTTGCCTTATTATTCAATTCAAGTATCCAGCTTGACTTTGATGTCAACCGATCTTCCCTACCCCAATTCCAACCTGCAACAGCATTGATTTGTCCGTTATAGACTTCCATGTTTCCTTCAATTCTTCTTTTTGTTGTTTCCCCGCATCCAAATTGAACCCTTATAGACTGCTTTTTGGATAATGTGGGTGATATCACTCTTAATGATTGAACAGGGGGTGGTGGAATTGAATATAAGAGTCTTATTTTAAGCGTTCGCCTGTATTTTACTGCCTCCCGAAGATTACTAGCACGCTCATTCTCCTCAGATGAAAGCGGCTTAAATGAATACACAAGGGTATCATCTTTTATTTTATACCTAACATTTGCTGTTACCCATTTTCCCTGCCACGGATCATCAATAAAATCTTCATAAGTATGACCTGTCGGGGGAATATCGGGCCAATTCTGCAACCAATATTGTACGAACGAATTTTTAAGTAAATTTTCTGTGATCTTATCCTGATAAACAATTTCCAACCGTATAATGTCTCTTGGCTCTTCCCAACAAACACCAACATTCCATACTTTTTCAGCAGATTGTGGAACTTCTATTAAATCTTCTTCCTTAAGTTCTTTTCCTAAAATTCCGGTTTTATCAGACCAGTAACATAATCTTCCAAACGGCCTTATATCCCAATTAAACTTGTTATCAAAATAATTACTTTTATTTAAAGTACAGCCGAAAAATAAATAAAAAATTCCTGTAAGAAAAACAAATATTGTTAATTTCTTTATTGTGTTCATAATAAAGTACTTAATAAATATTTGAACAATAAATTGATATCCAACCTTTCTTCATTTTATTTTTATGATGTATATTTCCAGAAAAAAAATCAGTCTCATTGTTATTATTATTTCTCTTATAACTGCTTAACGAAGAATGTGATTCATGAAATATCGTGGTAACCATAAAAGCAGTTGCTGATGTTATTCCAATTTTTTTCAATGCTTCTCTTCTTGATATTAAAATGGGTTTCATAGGTCCTTAGATTTAATTATGAATAAGATAAAGCTCATTAAATTAATGAATCGATCTGCTTTTTCAATAATTTCGTCATATTCAATTAATATTAATCCCTTTGAATTGATTTTAAAAATTTCTTTAAAAAGAACCGGAATAATCATTCAGGAATCCATTCTTTATAATCACTATTATATAGTGGATTTTCATCAAAATCAGCTTGAACTATTTCAGGTGTCAAACCTTCTGGTAAAAGAACAAAATGATCTCCGGGCAAAGTACTAAATTCAATTAAACCGGAAGTAGAAATTGAAAATGTTTGCTTCTTCCATCCTTTTTGTGAATCATCTTTAAAAAGTTTCACTTTCCTTTTGGGCCATGGATTTCTAATTCTGCACTTTTCACCATAATTTGAGTATATCTCCACGAATTGAATTTTACGATCCTTAATCGCCGAAGAAACAACGAATCCCCTGCGGGCAGCAAGCCTGAAACAAGCATTCCATTCAACTGGCCAAGCAGGGAAAACCCTGATAACAGGATCCAATCCAGGCTCAGCAGCAACCGATTGAAGTAATGCCAACTGGGTATTATGCGCGGAATAACCGAGACCCTCCATTGTTATTTCTCCATACCACTCTGAAGAACTCATGACCGACATAATATTATTTTTCTGCAGTCTTACAACATCCCTCCAACCAATACCACTTAACTGTTTAGGGAGCCAGTCTCTTATTTTATCAGAAAGGCCCATCATGGCAGCTATCGAAGGTATTTCAGACAGGCAAAATGTCGCATTACCGTTGTTTAAATCCTGGTACCATGGTTCTGCTTCAAGTGTTGCCAATGCCAGTCTTCTAAGTTCAGGATCATTTGTTTCGAGTGTAGCAAGGTCAAAATGTACCCATTGACGCGAAGGCGTTGCACTTTCAATACCGCCCATTTGGGCATATGGTTTCAGGCCCTGTACCCATCGTTCTGGTTCTCGCGTACCATAAGGAACAATCGCATCAGGATGTTTTGTTGTTGGCACCGGAGCCACATTTTCAGCCATTTCTTTCCATAATGGTTGCATTTCTTTATCAACATCGAGATACTTTGCCAAACGATAAGCTAACGTCACCATGGCTTTCATTGCACAAAGTTCTTCCATTGTATCCTGTGCACCCCAAAGAGGTTCATGAGAATGAACATTGTGAATATGATATTTCCCATCACTTTCCTTTTTTACATCAGGGTAATTCCTATAAAACTCAGCCATATCCCGAATAAGTGGATATGCTTTTCCCTTTAAAAAAGAATCATCACGCGTATATTCCCATACAAGGTAAAACCGCCATGCCACTTTTGCACCGGTTGAGAAACAATGGCTATGATATAAATAAGGTATTATCGTTCTGCTATTCCTGTAAAACTGGTAACTTCTTAAAGTTTCATCATAACCTTGAAAACCGCGGATAAAATTTTTCAACTCTTCCGACAATTCATCCCATTTTTTGCGGTTAAGCAAATAATCACGCAGTTCCAGCAATATCTTCTCATCTATATTCTGGTAAGTGCGTATTCCGTT
>CAZIRN010000149.1:3737-6113 GCA_964541495.1 uncultured Rikenella sp.
AAATTGTGTTTCTGACAAATAGGTACCTTTTGAACCACGAATATTCAAGGCATGCCACCTGCCATTTTCTACTCCTTTCCAATAACTGTTAATATATGGTAACATGAGTTCAGGATGATTAGACTCTGGTATTCCTTCATAATGCGATTGCAAGTTCCATCCCCACATCCGAGGTCCGCTCCAACTCATTTCCCAATCACCTTTTACCCTCCATAATAAAACATTCCAATGTGGAACAAACCAACTCCTTGAAGAACAAGCCATCGAATACATCCATCCGACCCAGCCTCTTTCTAAGTACTCAGCTTTACCATTTTCACTCCGAAGGCAGATATACGATCTTTCCCAGAATTCAGACCACCATTTTTCCTGGCTAGCCAGTAAAGAACTGAATGACTTTTTGAAAACTTTTTCCTTTGAAGCTAAAGCCAATGCCACTATATCCTGACCTTCATCCAGGGTTGCAGCTGAAGATAAAAAAATATCGTACTCACTTGCTCCGTTTATATTAAGTTCTATTATCCTTTCATCTTTAATTTCAATTATTTTGTCTTTCACGTCATCTCCTCTGACGGAAAGAATAATGGCGGAAGCGCAATAATGTTTGCTGCCAGGTATTCCCTCAATCCCAGGCTCTGTGTATACCTGGGTTAAAGAAACATCCTCATTAAACTCTTTAATTTCCGATATTACTTTTAATGGTCGGGGTCCGCTCCGCATGACCGGAGATCTCATCATCCGTAATCGCAAATTCACAGATTTTTTAGTAGTAATGTCACGTTCATCTTTTACATGAAACACTATGGTGTCACAATTATTGCAGGCAATTATTTCTATTTCAATTCCTCCACCACGGATTGTCCCGAGCCCATTGTAATACTCCAATCTCTGAATTGTGTTCAATGGAAATGTATTTCCTCCAAAATCTATTTCCATCCAACCACAACAATTGGAGTGATGCAATGGATGAGGAACATCTTCTGTAGGTGCATCAGTATAGGAATTGCACCCCAATACGTCGGCCCTGTTAACCAGTAATTTTATACCGTAAGGTCTGGTTTGCACAATTCCTCCCATAATTCCATTCCCAACAGGCAAACCGTCATAATCATTATTAGTAAGCGATTCATACACTATATTATGGTTTGCCAGATATTTCTTATAGTCCATTTTAATTATAGAAGGTATACCACTCATAAACTTTACTTATAAAATTATTCATCTATGTATTTAATAACTTTCCGGAATTTCACATCAGCAGCCGACTTGGCCACCATTAATTCAAATTCTCCAGGCTCTGTGACAAATTGCATATTCTCATTCCACAAAGCCAAATCTATAGGTAAAATGTAAAATGAAACCACTTTTGATTCTCCCGGTTTAAGGTTTATTTTCTGAAATCTTTTTAACGATATAACCGGAGTTGTAACAGAGCTTATTTTATCGCGAACATAAAGCTGAACAACTTCTTTCCCCTCCATTTTTCCTGTATTTTTTATTTCCACTGTAATATGAACGGTATCGTTTTTGCTGAAAGTCTCACGGGAAACATCCATTTTCACATAATCAAAATCAGTATAACTAAGCCCAAAGCCAAAAGGGAAAAGAGGGTCTGGTGATGAAAACACATAATTTCTCCCAGGATTTTCCGGTGAACCTGGTAAATAAGTATCTCCTTTCCCTGAAGGTTTGTAATTATAAAAAACAGGAATATGCCCAACAGATTGAGGAATTGTTACTGGTAAACGACCCGATGGATTTACTCTGCCGAAAAGAATTTCAGCAATAGCCAAACCACCCTGCTCTCCAGGATACCAGGCTTCGAGAATAGCCGGTATATGTTCTTTTTCCCAGGAAATGCTCCAGGAACGGCCATGTATCATAATTAAGACAACCGGTTTCCCAGTTGCACAGACCGCTTTAGCCAAATCGCGCTGAACGCCCACCGGGTCGATATCGGAAAGATCGTAATTTTCGCCGCATGTGAAAGGTTCTTCACTTTCATATTTACCAAGGCCTTTACCCCAACCCAGTTTTGAAAAAATAACACTTGTGCCTCCCAGAACGAGTATAACAACATCACTACTCTTAGCAACATTAATAGCTTCCATGAAACCATCCTTATCCAAGCCCGTAATAGTGCATCCTTTGGCGTATTTAATATTGATTTTTTCCCCAACTAGATCACGTATACCTTTTAGTACGGTAATGCCAGTATTGTTATCTCGGGTACATGAGTAATCTCCGTATTGAACCTGATCAGCATTTGGTCCTATAACTGCCATAGTTTTAATTTTGTTAATATCAAGAGGTAAGAGGTTACCTTCATTTTTAAGCAATATAACAGATTCTTCAGCCACTTTTCGAGCCATATCA
>CAZIRN010000150.1:0-6076 GCA_964541495.1 uncultured Rikenella sp.
AGGAAAGAGACAATTGTTGGTCATGCCGGAAGAAAACCGCAGGTTTATGACGGCAAACCGTATGGTGGATTCTATACTCAGGAAGAGATAAAGGATATTATCAATTATGCCTCATCGAAATTTATCACCGTCATACCTGAAATAGAAATGCCCGGTCATGCACTTGCAGCGCTTGCAGCATATCCTGAACTTTCATGTACCGGAGGGCCTTTTGAAGTGGCAAAGAAATGGGGTGTATTTGAAGATGTTTTCTGTGCCGGAAAAGAAAAGACATTCGAATTCCTTGAAGATGTTTTGGCAGAAGTGGCTGATCTTTTCCCTTCTCAGTATATCCATATAGGAGGCGATGAATGTCCGAAAACAAGATGGCAGAAATGCCCTCTATGCCAGAAAAGGATAAGAGAGGAAGGTCTGAAAGACGAACACGAGCTTCAGAGTTATTTTATCAGAAGAATCGAAAAATTTGTTTCATCGAAAGGAAAGAAGATTATTGGATGGGATGAAATCCTTGAAGGAGGGCTTCCACCTGAAGCCACTGTTATGTCGTGGAGAGGAGTGGCCGGAGGTATAGAGGCTGCAAAACAAAATCATGATGTTATTATGACTCCTACGAGGTACATGTATCTGGACTATTATCAGACTGAACCCGATAATGAGCCTCTGGCAATAGGTGGATACGTACCGCTCGAAATGGTTTATTCCTTCAATCCCGAATTCGGGGAATTAACCGTAGAGCAGCAGAAACATATACTTGGCGTTCAGGGCAATTTATGGACGGAATATATTGCCACGTCCGAACATCTTGAATATATGGCATGCCCGAGAATGTTTGCCGTCAGTGAGGTAGGATGGACTCAGGCAGCGAAGAAAGATTTCGAGGATTTTCTTGCGCGGTTCGAAGTACAGCGAAAAAGATACGATGCTCTCGATATAAATTATTTTAAAGGCGAATACCGCAATACAAGAGAAAGGAAATAGAAGGTGATTTGAATAAAAAAAAGCTAAAGCCGGGCTGCTCCGGATAAAAGTCGGGCTGAGCGGCTTTAGCTTTTTATTAACTGAAGTATGTGCTCATCGAGATACCCGTCGCCGGTTTTTATCCAGTCTTTTTTTATCCCTGTTTCCTGAAACCCAAGTTTTTTAAACAACTCCATACTTTCGCTATTGTTCGAAAGAATGTTACAATATAACTGGTGGAGGTACAGCGTATTAAAACTGTAATCAATCAGACAACTAAGAGCCATTGATGCATAACCCTTTTTGCGGTAATTTTCATCGGCAATAAGTATTCCGACTTCTGCCCGTTTATGAAAAGGGTCGAAATTAAAAAGGTCAATTGTACCTATAGTTTTTTTTGTTTCATCATGGTCAATCATCATGCGTAGCTGTCCAACCTCGAAAATACTCCTGTGCGCATTCTCGATATATTTTTTTAGAAGATATTTAGAGTAAGGTACGATTGTATTGCTGATTAACCAGTAATTACTGTTATTTTCCCACTCATAGAGCAGCTCCAGATCTTCAGGTTCCACAGCTCTAAGGCTGATTTCTTTATATTTCATCGGATTAAGGCAACGGGTTAAAATACTGGTGATATTTACTTTGTAACTTTTTTAACAAAGATATCATTTGGATAGCCTTTCTTTATCAGTTCTTCTCTTCTTGCCATTGCTTCTTCTTTTGTTGAGAACTTTCCAGTAGTGTATCTGTAGAACTTATCCACATCATTATACATGACTTTCATATCTGATATATGTTTGAAATAGCTGATATCCACAGGATTATGCAAGGCCATTACCTGTACTGTATAATAAAGCACATCCGTATCTTTGACTCTTGTATCTCCAATATCTGCCACCTTTACATCCTTCACCAGAATAGCGCTATCTATGGACTTTGCAGAAGGTATATGTGATAAATCAATCTTTTCATAGACAATGGGTTCCGGTTCTTTTTTGAGAACAATATTCAATGTTATCAGGTCTGACGGAACATTACGATCGAGGAGAGTATCAATGTTTTGTGTGATATATTTATTGCCGGTAAAAATTATTCTGTAATAACCTGGAGAGACATTCATTGAATAGCTTCCTGAACCTTCCTGCGGTGTAGTTATGTAAAGGGTATCGCTTTTTTTAAGGTCCACAAGGTAGATAATATTGCTTGAATCGGGCCTGGCAAGGGAATCGGAAAGAGATACTGATCCGGATATTCTGAATATCTGTTCGAAGGCAGGACCGATGAATGACAGGTAATGAATCTCTTTTTTCTTGTAATCGGTGGAGATTGAATAATATCCGTTGAGGCCGTTATTGAATGGCGAGAAAAACCTGTCGTCGTCGGTAGTGTTAATCGGATATCCTAAGTTTTCAGGAGTTCCCCATTTATCGTCTTTTTTTATGCTTTTGAAGATATCATATCCTCCCATAGAGTTATGTCCTTCGGAAGCGAAAAACAGAATTGAGTCGCTTATTGTAATAAAAGGAGTATCTTCATTGAATGGCGTGTTTATCTCTTCCGGAAGCATTTTCGGTGCTCCCCAGTCGCCCGAAGCATCTTTCTCCGAAATATATATGTCAAGGTCGTTGCCGTCTTCACGGTTGCTTGTAAAGAAAAGTTTTTTGCCGTCGGCAGATATAGAGGCATGGGATTCGTAATATTTGGTATTGATGTTTTTGTTCAGTTTTTTAATCGGGCTCCATTTCCCGTCTTTCCATGTAGTCGAATAGATGTTTCCGTCTTTCATATCGTCCTTATAAAGGAACAGTTCGGTGCCGTCGTAGTTGAGAGCGCAGGTAGAACAATCTTCGCCTGCATTTATTTCGAACGTAATTTCGACCGGAGGCTGCCATTTGCCACGTTCTCTCTTTGAATAGAATATTGCCGTTGAAAGTCCGCGTCGTTCAGTATATGCAATTGTATTGCCGTCGAAACTAATAACCGGATTATCGTTTATGGAACCCTGGCTGAAATCGGCCGGAAGTTTTACTTTATCGAAAGAGACCGGATTTTGTTGAAATTTCATTGCATTTTTGCACGCCTCTATTTGCTGGTCAACAAATTCGATATTCTGCATTTCGCCTTTCAGAGGCGAATCTTTTACAAGCTTCTGAAATACCTGAAACGTATTGATAGCTTTTTCGAGGTCATTATTAATCATGTATGCTTTTCCAAGTGAGAAGTAGGCGTCGAGAGGGGCCCTTTTTTCTTTGAAAAGTTGACTTTTTGCATCATAACTGACATTTTTCACAGCCTTTTCGAGATATTCCAGAGCTTTTGTTTTTTCATCAGGGATATTGAGATAGCAGTTTCCAATCTTATAAAGAATGTTACAGTTATCGGGTTCAAAAGACAAAATTGACAAATAAATAGGATTGGCAAGTTCGTATTCCTCGAAAAGGTAATGCGATTCAGCCTGCGTGAACATTTCCTCCAGTTCTTTTTTCGATTGGGGAAATACTGCTGTTGCAATTTGTAGCAATATCAGGGTTAATAGCCAGCTCCTGTATTTTTTCATCCTGATAGCAAACATTTCAGCAAATATATAAAAAAATCAATACAAACCTTATTATTTACTGAACTAATTGGGATTAAAAATTATGTGATAAATAGTTTCTTTTCCTTTTCCTTCAGTCTCACGGAATATTGACATATATGCTGAGCGGCCTTTTTCTGCAGGGGTAAAGAATATATTGTCATCCGGTGTGTTCAGTGGATAACCGATATTCTCCGGCGTGTTCCATATTCCATTTTGATTTCTGGTTGAGCGGAAGATATCATATCCGCCCATGTTTTCATGGCCCTGTGAAGAGAAAAAAAGTGTTTTCCCGTTGTTGGTAAGTGCCGGCCGATCTTCATTAAACTGTGTATTAATGACAGGTCCTATATTTACTGCAGGGCCCCAGTCGTCTTTTTCCTTATATGAAATATAGATATCAAGTCCACCGAATCCTCCCGGCCTGTCGGAAGAAAAAACAATTGATTTCCCGTCATCAGTGATATATGCCTGTGATTCCCAGTATTTGGTGTTGATATTTTTGTTCAGTTTAACAGGTTCCGACCAGGTTTTTCCGTTAAGCACTGATATGAAAATGTCGCTGTTGAAAAGGTCGTTCTTTGAAAAAAACAGTTTTTTGCCGTCGCCTGAAAGTGACGATACAAAAATCTGACCCTCAGGTTTAAGATATGGGGTGATGTTTTCCGGTTCGCTCCATACGTCGTTTCTGTTTATTGAACACATCACCGCATTGTAAAAAGGCAGTTTAGTCATATATACAAATGTCTTTCCGTCGTCAGAGATAACAGGATTGAAATTCTCTTTATTATCATCCATGGGGATGCCGGAAGGTTCGATGCGGTAATTGACAGGCTGTGCAATCATTTTTTTTGCATTATCGCATGTATTGATTAGATGATCAATAAAGTTCAGATTTTCTCTGTCGGTTGATAGAAGAGTTTCACGGTATCTCAGGTAAGCTTCTTTGGCTCTGTCGAACCTGTAATTTACACGATATGCGTTTCCAAGCTGAAAATAAGCGTCATAAGGGGCAGTGACCTGTAGTATTGTACCTTCTTTGTGCCTTGAAGATGTTTGTAATACTGCTTTTTCAAGATATGGTATCGAGAGATTCTTTTTACCGTTTATGTTAAGGTAACATACTCCAATTCTGTAAGCCAGATTTGCATTATCTTGCATTTGTTCAAAAAGCGACAGATAAACAGGGAGTGCATCATTATATGAACCCGACATGAAAAAATATTCGGCCTCAAGAAAATCTTCCTGCATGGTTTTCAAGTCCTGTCCGAAAGCAGAGATCAAAACAGCAGCGACTGCAAAAGACATTATAATTTTTTTAAACATACTTTAATATTTGTTCAGTAAAAATAAAAAAATCATAGATATTTAATATTATATGTCCTGATTTCAATCAGAATTATAAATAATTTTACGTAAAAAGGGGCTGTTAAGTTTCAGCCCCCTCTTTATTTATCTATTATTTTTTCTCTTCATCTTCTTCTTTTTTCTTTCTTTTTTTTGTGAAAATAATAATGAAGAATATTAATCCGGCGCCGAGAACTACCCAGAGGATATAGTTATAGACTTTACTAACCGGAACCTGCTCTGCCAAAGCTTCTTTGGGCATTTGTTTCCCTGCAATGAATTTCGCAAGCGAAGAGAAAAATTCATCTTCAGGGAAAAGATCTTTATTTCTGTTACTGATCAGGAATGAAATCATTTCTTGCGGACTGCTGATCTGGTTTTTGTCAGGGCTGAAGCTGCTAAGCCAGGTTGAAAATTTTCCGGTAGCATATTTTGAGAATTCATTGACATAATCGTTGATTTTTGCTCCCGACTGAGCGGTAAGAGCGCTAAACATCGAAGCCAGGTAAGATTCTTTAAGTTTATTTTCAAGAGCTTTTACATAGAACGTTTTCAGCCAAAGGCCTGATTTAACTATTTTTTCCGAATCGGTGCTTCTGATAGCAGAGTCTACAGCGCCGCTTTTACCCGTTATTTCACTGAACTTGATTATCTGTTGTCTGATTTTTTCAATCAGCGGATCAATGCCCTCGATAATTTCCAAAGCCAGGTTTTTCAGTTCATCCGGAAGTATTTTACCTCCAGTTCTTTCGGCTATATATTTCTGAAGATCTCCCCATGTTTTCAATCCTGTTTCATAGATGTCTAATTGTGAAAGTATATCTTTTAGTTCACCTTCTGCATTGGCGGCCAGAAGATCTACGGCTGCCTGAGAAAGAACGTTATCCATTACGGCAACTTTAAGGGCAAGCAAGTCAACTTCTTCTGGTGCAATGTTGCTTTTGGCAGCCTCACTTTTTACAGCTGCAAGTATATCATCCACTGTGCCGAATTGTTTTTTATCGGCTTCAGTCTTTTGAATTACTTTCTTTAGTTCATCATCTGCTCTTTTCTTTAGCAGGTCGAGAAACATGTTTACCTGTTTTTCAGCAACGATATATTTATATTCAGGTCTTATAATTTTTTCTTCTTTCTTTGAAGAGGAAATCAATAATTCTGATACCGTCAGATTGCTGTATTTATCGGTCAGTTTGA
>CAZIRN010000151.1:0-6072 GCA_964541495.1 uncultured Rikenella sp.
ATCAACCTTGAGGAAGGCTCAACAAAGTTTAATCCCAATTCATATGTTTCATTGGAAGAGCAGGAAGAAATTAAAAATATCATCAAAATGCTGGAAATAAATTCTCCGGTGGTTTGTTCTATTTTTATCAGATGATGCATGTTACATGTTAATGGTTTGCCTGAGCAAAGAAATATCAGACAGATATGTGCTGCAAACAAACTATACCAGGAGCAGAAATACTTCCATTAGACCGTATAAAACGACGACCAATAGTATATCCTTCTTATTAACTTAGTTTATCATGAGCGAATTACATTTGGGAGAATAAAAAAGCTGATTTATCTATAATTATCCTGGCAGTAAATCCAATAACCATACATTTGCTGGTACAATTCAAAACATTACAAAATAATGAAGCAAAATATTAAAAAATACAGAATAATTTTCCCTGTATTTGTATGTTTGGTTTTATCTTTCATTATGTTGAACTGTTCGGACAGCAATGATGAAGAAGAACTGATTGGAAACTGGGTGCGGCTTTCTGATTTTGACGGAGTTGCCCGTAGTAATGCAGTTGGGTTTGCTATTGGTGATAAAGGGTATGTGGGTACGGGTTATACCGGTGAAGTTCGTTTGAATGATTTCTGGGAATATGATCCGGTAAAAAATACATGGATGCAAAAAGCAAGCCTACCGGGACCGGCAAGAAATGATGCGGTTGGCTTTGGTACAGAAACAAAAGGCTATATTGGCACAGGGTATGACGGTATAAGCCGCCTCAATGATTTTTATGAATATGATCCTTCAACCAATACATGGACAAAAAAAGCAGATTTTGCCGGGTCTGCAAGAGTTAGTGCTGTGGCTTTCTGTATCGGTACCAAAGGATATATTGCTACGGGATACGATGGAAATTATCTGAAAGATTTCTGGGAATATGATACGCAGACAGATACATGGACACAGAAGGTAAGTTATGGCGGTTACAAGAGGAGAGATGCGGTTGCATTTGTTGTAAACGGTAAAGCTTATATCTGCACGGGCATTAACAACGGTTCCTATGTAAATGACCTCTGGGAATATGATCCGGAAGCTGATTTATGGACACAGAAAAGATCAATATCAAATGTTTCAGATGAGAGCTATGATAATAAATATACCACTATTGTGGGAACAGGAAAGGTAGCGTTTGCAGTTATGGGGAAAGGGTATGTGGTTGCCGGCGGGCAAGGATCCGTAGGATCAAATACCTGGGAATACAATCCGGCAAATGATGTTTGGACTGAAAAGACTTCTTTTGAGGGTTCAGCCCGTTTCAAAGCAGTTGGATTCGGAATCGGCAACAGAGGATACGTAACCACCGGTAAGAGCAGTTCTTATTATTTCGACGATATCTGGGGGTTTGACCCGGAAGCGGACTACAATGAAGATGACTGATTCTGATTAGTAATATGAAACCAAAATTGTCTATAAATGCTCAAAGTCTCCTGGTATTAGGAATCATGGCAGGTATATTATTTCTGGCAGAAAATAAACAAGAAAGAAAAAGTAATCCTCCAGAATTAGTAATGAAGGTTGCTCGGGAGGAAGGGAATTGGATATATAAGATTTATGCTGGCGGAAAGCCATATATTGTACAAACTATTATTCCTGCACTACAAGGAAATATTCCATTCTCTGACAGTGTCTCTGCTGCGAAAGTTGGAAACCTTGTGCTGCAAAAGCTCAAAAGTGGAAAGATTCCAGCAATATCAGAAACTGAACTGGAAATGTTGGGCATACTGTAATGACATAATTTCCTTTACCTATGCCGGGATGATACCCTTCTTTTTTAAACCATTGAAGAAATCTTCGCGATAGTTTTCACTGACAGGAATCCATTTTGAACTAATGAGTATCCTGTTCTTGGTTAGGGTACGGAGGTACAATACGGAAATAATAAAAGAACGGTGAACTCTGAAAAAAATATCACCCGGAAGCTTTTCTGAAAGCATTTTCAAAGAAATCAATGTAATATAGGGCTTTGGATTTGAAGTATAGATTTTTACATAATCTTTAAGCCCTTCAATATATTGAATATCGTCGAGTCTTATTTTTATGAGCTGATAATCGCAACGTATATAAAGAAATTCTTTGTCCTCGAAGGATTCCTTTTGGTCTGCCGGTAGAAATGGATCGGCCTTTTTCCTGATGTTGTATAGATCCCTTGCTTTCATTACGGCTTTCAGAAACCGGTCGAATGGGATAGGTTTAAGAAGGTAGTCAACCGCATTAAGATTGAATCCTTCAAGGGCATGTTCAGAATATGCAGTAGTAAAAATAAACAATGGTTTATGTGTTAGACTTTGCAGAAATTCTATACCACTGGCGTTTGGCATGTGAATATCCAGGAAAATAAGATCGATCTGACTTTTTTCGATAACATCAATTGCTTCAAATGCCGAAGAACAGCGGGCAATGAGATTAAGAAAGGGTATCTTACTCACGAATTCTTCTAAAATATCCTGGGCAGGGGGTTCGTCGTCAACGATTATACAATTCATTGTTCGTTAATTTATGAAATTGACAGATTATGCATTTTGATCATCAGGATGAGCAGATATTTTCCATTCTCCGGTATTACCTTTAAATGATGGCATCCTGGATAAAGCATCTGAAGTCTTTTAATGGTATTTGATAATCCGATTCCTTTATCCTTTTCAGGATCTTTCCTTTCTGATTTCACTATCATGGGATTTTCAACATACAATATAAGCTGGTCGGAGGCAAACTCTAGTGAAATAACTATCTGGCAAGCCCGGGAGTAATCAATTCCATGTTTGAATGCATTTTCAATAAAGGGAAGTAGCAACATGGGCTCAATGACTTGATCAGCAAGATTTCCTGAAATGCTGAACTGAATATCCACATTTTTCTGAAACCTTAATTTCTGTAAATCGAGGTAGTTTTTAATATATTCAATCTCATCTTTCAGATAAACAAATTTTTGTTCCGAATGATAAATGACATAGCGCATTAAGCCAGAGAGTTTCAGAATTGCATCAGTTGTGAGATCTGATTTCTTACTGGCAAGCGAGTAAATAGTGTTGAGGGTATTGAAAAAAAAATGAGGATTAATTTGTGAACGGAGTAGTGCTAACTCAGCAGTAAGTTTTTGATTCTGGATCTCTTTGAATTTTTTTTCATCCTGATACCATTGTTCTGTGATTTTAAGACTAGTGCTTACTGCCAGTACAAGGGACACAAAGATTAGTCCTCGAAAACCCTCACCTACCCTGAATCTTTCTGGTGGGATGAGAAATGGTAGAGAATCTCCGTAACGTGGCAAGCCCCTAGGAGGTAAAGGTTGAACCTTATTGGGTAAAATGTATCTTCTTCCGTATTTATTTTCCAGATATATATTCAAAAAAAAACCGGCAGCAAGTAATGCTACGATATAAAGGAAAAAGATCATTATTTTCTTTTTTGCAAGAAACTTTGGAACCAGGAAAAGGTAATTTGTGTAGAAAACAATAATCATAGAAACCCATAGTAACCATCCTTTTTCAGTATGTATCTTCTCAACCGGCCTTGGCATAAAAATGCGGGGAATAAATATAAGAACAATCCACATGAGAACATGTATTGCAGGAACTATATAATTCCTGAATCTAAATGATTTGGTTCCTGTATCTTTCATAAAGCAACAAAGTTTTGAAAAATACTTAACATATTTTTATAACAATCGATAAATACCATTATTTTATAGATAAAGGAGTTGATTTTCCTGACATTCATTTAAGTTGAAAAAACTTATTAGGTCATTTTTCTAATAAAAATGAAAGTAAATTAGGATGCACCCATAAAACTTTAGCTGTAATAACTTATATTATTTGACAACATAATTTGGACCATATTTTCTTAGTAACCGTGGTTTTTCCCTTGCCAAGTAATTTATATACAAAAAACTGTAATCGCGGTAATTTATTCATGACAAGTATTCTTACTTTTGAAGAGTTTTGCAACAGAAAAGTTACAGTTGTTTCTTTATGACACGTTTCATTAATATCAGGGTTTTAGCCATATTTTCTACTTTGTATTGGTTCTTTTGTCCGGTTGCGTCGGGGCAGGTAGCGATTGAGTTGAGGAAAATTAAGGGAACGATCGATTTCGACGGCAGACCCGTTGAAAAGGTCTGGGGTGAGTTGGACTCATTTAACCTGACCATGTGGAGGCCCAATTTTGGCAAAGAGCCATCTGAAAAAAGCGATATACGTATTGGATATGATGATGAGTATTTATGGGTTGGAGCGTCTCTTTACATGAAAGATGCCTCAAAAATCTTTGTTGCCACAAAAAAACGGGATGAAATACTTTGGGATTATGACGCTTTTGGAATCGTGCTGGATACGTACAATGACAATGAAACAGGGCTTGCTTTTTTCACCAATCCTGCGGGACTAAGAACGGATTTTGCCATATCAAATGATGGAACCTTCAGTGCCTTTGCAGATCCGACGAACAGAAGCTGGGATACCTTCTGGGATGTAAAAACATCCAGAGACGATAAAGGTTGGTACCTGGAAATGAGGATTCCTTTCTCGGGTTTAAAGTTCAAAGCTGAGAACGGTGTTACCATAATGGGACTCATTATTGAAAGAAATATAAGTTCCAATACCGAAACGGATCTTTATCCTGCCATCGATGCGAAGTATGGATTTTCTGCATTTATAAAACCGTCGCAAGCGGTAAAAATCAAACTGGAAGGAATTAAACCGACAAATCCTGTTTATATAGCACCTTATTTACTAGCCGGTATTTCGCGCGATCAGATATTGGACGAAGGGAATACACGATATATTACAAAGGATCATCCGAAATTTACAGGGGGCCTTGATATCAAGTACAATATAAATAGTAACCTGACCCTTGACCTGACTGCAAATACTGATTTTGCCCAGGTTGAAGCTGATGACCAACAGGTCAATCTAACACAATATTCTCTGTTTTTTCCTGAAAAGAGGAAGTTTTTTCAGGAACGGTCCAGTTTATTCGATTTCAAGCTGGGCGGCCTGTATGATAACCTTTTTTATAGCAGGAATATTGGACTTATTAACGGTAAACAGGTGCAGTTACTTGGTGGCGCGCGCATGACAGGCAGAATTGGAAAATGGGATGTTGGGGTACTCGATATGCAAACTGCTGAATTTGATACGATTCCAGGAGAGAACTTCGGTGTTTTCCGCATGCGTAGGCAAATAATAAACCAAAACAGCTATGTTGGAGGCATAGTTACTTCACGTATAGGTTTGGACGGAAGTTGCAATCTCTCATATGGAATGGACGGAATTATCCGTTTATTTGGGGATGACTACCTCAACCTCAAATGGGCCCGGAATTATGACAGTAAAACAGATACCAGACTGAATTCATTGAACCCTGCCTTCTATATGATAAACTGGGAAAGAAGGTCCCGTGAAGGTCTGGGATACAACATCGATTACATATATTCGGGAAAGGACTTCAATCCCGGCACGGGCTTTCTAATGCGTCATGGCGTGCAGGGAGCGGATGTAAATGTACTGTATGGCTGGATGCCCGGTGAAAAGTCGAAAATTTTGCGCTATGGCATTAATTTCAATAGTACGCTTTTTAAACGTTTGAGCGATGGTTCAATTGAAACTCTGATTCTGAATCCTTTTGTTGATATTGGAACCAAAACAGGAATTTATCTGAACCTTGGAGAACAATATCAAAAAATCAGCGTCCTTTACGACTTTAATCTTTCCGACAGAGTCATAGTATTTGCCGGCAATTATTCATTTGCACAAACCATTCTCAGAATATTCACGACCAGAAACAGAACATTATCTTTTATGTCGGAAGCTACTTTCGGTCAGTTTTATGACGGTAAGATCACCGGGGTCAACTTTGGACCGGTTATCAATTTTTCTTCAATTTTCAATGTAAACCTGAATTACAGTTTGAATGCCATCAGGTTTCCTGAAAGAATTTCTGACAATGCTCTTAACATTCATTCAATTAAAGCAAAAGTGTTGTCTTAACCCCCTAATTGGCTGGACCAAATTTAACAAATTAATTTTGGACAGT
>CAZIRN010000152.1:0-6068 GCA_964541495.1 uncultured Rikenella sp.
ATCAGAGATATTGAGAACGCTGTTGAACTGCTTTATGGTACACGATTCTTCAGCAAGGTTGAGTATTCCCTTGAACAAAACCCTGACTCAGGCCTTGTTCTTACCTTTGATCTGAATGAAATTGACTATGATCTGCTTCGGGTAGGAGGTAAATATGATTCGGATTACAAAGCAACTTTGTTTGTCAATTCAACCTTCAGAAATCTTCTTCTGAAAGGTTCACGCCTTACCCTGGATTTCCGTCTGGGGGAAATTTCCCGCATAAAAGCTGCCTATACCATCCATTCAGCCCTTCATTCAGCAAAAACAGAACAATGGATCAATGCACCCTGGCTCCTCGCTGTTTTCCCTGACCTGACCCTCTCATCAGAATTCAGCCGTTATACTTATTTCACATTCTCCGGAACTGCAAAAAACGCTGTTTACAACATTTCCAGAACCAACATTCAGATACAATCAACAAATAACTTTACTAATTCCTTTTCTCTCAGTTCCGACTTGTCTCTTGAATATTCCGCAACCGACGCAAAGTTCATAACCATTGATCTGAGCAACTCTTATTCTCATGTATTTGCTCGCCTGGGAACAACCCTGCTGATAGATACACGCGATTCCTATGTTGTGCCTTCCCGCGGATTGTATACCTTTTTACGTGCAGAGGCTGTGCAGGATGTCTCTTCAGGAAAAAATGATACCGAAGATATTATACGCCTTATAGGACGATGGAACATTTCTATCCCTCTTATCAGAAATAAACTGATCTTCTCTCCCCAGACGATGATCGGATATAATTTCAACCCTACATCCATCCCCGAATATAACCTATTCATTGGCGGAAATAGTTTTCTCCCAGTAAACGAAGGTTCTTTTCCCTTCCCGGGCATTGAATATTTCGAAAGATCAGGACAGGCTCTTTTCATTCAGAATGTTCAGTTACAGTTTCAGCTGCTTCATAACCATTATCTGATTGCCGAAGGAGACATGGGCAGCTCGCAGGGGTCAATCTATGACCTGCTGTTGAAACGTCCATTTTATGGTATCAGATTTTCCTATTGCTATAACAGCGTTATCGGACCTCTTTTAATTTCAGTCCATTCCAGTGAAATTCATCCGGTCCCCGGATTTTTCCTGAGCTTTGGTTACCGACTTTGACAGGTCTTGGCGGACTATCAGGTGAGAAATAAAGAGGAAATTATACTGTCTGAAATGAACATTCCCTGATCAGTTAACCTGTACCTGCCTTTGTAAAATTCTACGTATCCTTTTCCTGCAAATTTTGAAGTACCTTTAACAAAATTTTCTTCAAGATCCTTCCCGAAGTTTTCTCTGATGGTTTCAGGACGCACTCCTTCATCCGTCCGAAGGGCTGTCAGAAGATATTCATTATACCTGTCTTTCCCTGACAGTTGCTCTTCTTCATAATATTGACGGCCTTCCTTTATTGCCAGAATGTAATGGTAAAGAGAGGAAATATTCCATCTTCTCGAATTTCCGTTGTACGAATGCGCCGATGGTCCAATTCCGCAATATATTTTCCCCTCCCAGTATCCTTTGTTATGCCGTGCTATGAAGTCTCCCTTACAGAAATTGGAAATTTCATAATGTCTGTATCCATTTCTGGCTGAAAATTCACATAGAAACATGTATTGCTCGAATTGTTCCTCTTCTCCTGGCAAAATAACCTCACCGTCAGAAATTTTCTGATAAAGTAGCGTTCCCTTTTCCGGGGTTAACAGATAAGCTGAAAAATGAGGAATATCTAATCGCTCCAGAATCTGTAGATCTCTGAAAAGATGGCCCGTTGTGTATCCCGGCGAACCATAAATTAAATCAACACTTACATTTATAATTCCTTCCCGACGTATTATATCAATGGATTCCAAAGCTTTATTCGCTGTATGCCTCCTGCCCATAAAATCCAGAACAAAATCCTGAAATGACTGAACACCAAGACTAATCCTGTTAATTCCTGCTCTCCTCAAGGCCTTTATAAAATCCCTGCTGATATCGTCCGGATTGGCTTCCAGTGTTATTTCCGGATTGGAATCAATTTTGAACCAACTTTTTATACTATCTATAAACAATAGAATAGTTTCCGGCATTAGCAGGCTGGGAGTACCTCCACCAAAATATATACTTTCAATTACCTCCTGCCCCAGATAGGTTCTTCTTTCTTCCAGTTCCCTGTACATACATTTCTCCAACTCTTCTATCCTCCTTAAATCAATAGTGTGGTAAAAATCGCAATAAACACAGGACGATTTGCAGAAAGGAATATGAAAATAAATTCCTGCCATTTTACTGAAAAGTCTATATCAAATATATTTACTTTGTACCTGTTAACTCCTATAAAATACATGCCAATATACTATAAGGAAAATATCTTCTGGTGGATTGCATCCCTGCTCTGGATTATTCTTATCGCTATTCTGTCGCTCCTGCCTCCTTCCGAATTTTCAGGATGGAGCTTTCTTCATATACCAGGCATGGATAAGATCTTGCATGCTTTATTCTATGTTATCCTGGCCGTCTTCCTTTCAAATACTGTATTTCACGAAGCAAAGTCCAACAAATTGAAAATACGAATAACAACGGTTCTCCTCTGTCTGTCTTATGGTTTGCTGATTGAAATCCTGCAGCCTTTAACCGGACGATCAAAAAGTTTTTATGATCTGCTGGCCGATATGGGTGGAGCCATACTGGGTACCTTGCTATTCTATCAGGTACGTTTGCTAAAAAACCGTTTGCTGGGCTAAATCACACCATTTCTTCACCCGTCAAAACATCGGCAAGCGTTTCTTTGGCCAGCATCTCCCTGAAAGTATCCCTGATGGGCGCATATTTTTCATGCAGTGCACATGGTTTATGCCGCATGGAACAACGCGTGCTGCCAATAATGCATTGATTCAGAAAATCAGTATTATCAACGCTCTCTATGATCTGAAGCAAAGTAATTTTCTCAGCAGGCTTTCCAAGTGTAAAACCCCCCGTTGGACCTTTCATCGAATCCAGCAGCTTTTTTCTGGCAAGAACCTGTAAAATCTTTCCGAGAAAAAAGGACGGAATTTGCAGTTCCTTTGCAATCACCTTTATACCTAGCCGTTTGCTTTTCGAGCTGTACCTGGCAATGTAAATCATCGCCCTGATGGCATATTTGCTGGTATTTGACAACATACACTATTGTTTAACCGGAATTTTCTGAATCCGACGTTCATGCCTCCCTCCTTCAAAAGAAGATTCCAGAAAAGCCTTTACAATTTTAAATGCTTCCATTTCACTGATAAAACGTGCGGGCAAAGCACATATATTCGCATTGTTATGCTGTCGTGCCAGAGAAGCAATCTGCTCATTCCAACAGACTGCCGAACGAATACCCTGATGCTTGTTTGCAGTCATGTTGATGCCATTCCCGGTTCCGCATAAGGTTATCCCTAAAGGATACTGCCCCTTTTCAATGGCTTCTGCAATCAAATGACCAAAATCAGGATAGTCACTGGAATCACTGTTATATGCCCCAAAATCCTTCACTGTGTACCCCATATTTTTCAGATACTCGATGATCCTCTGCTTCATAAAGTACCCTGCATGATCAGATGCAATAGCTATCTTTTTCTCCATATTCGGTTCTTTTTGCTGTTCCAAAGGTAATAAAATCAGAAGATTTAAAACAATAAAGACCTTTTTATCCTATGACGATATTCCATCAATGAATTCATTTTAAAACCTGTCAGAAAAATGTTAAATACCTGTTCATTTTTTCTTATAAATACAACTTAAACCATCAGCACAAACTTTTTCACCATTTTTTGTCATTTTCTCCTCAGGTATTTCAACAAAAGAATACTTTTTACCAGTGAACAATACGATGTTTTTTTCAACAAGAATGAATATTAACATTTGTTATTTTCTTTCTTATTGTATTGTATATCAGTAGGTAAGGTGTATGTTTCTTGTTAAAAGTATGTTTTTCTAAGGTTTATAACAATAAATGCAAGTAACTTTGAAAAATATTGTTAACATGGCTAACAGCATATAAACATAAGAAGGCTTTTATATAAATCTTAATTATATCTAAATTTGTTGATAATGAGCATATCAAATTGTGGGAACATCGTAAAGAAAAAAGGTTAGAAAATATGAAAAGATGTGGGTTGCCGTATATGATGCTTGTATTTGTTATGTGCTATTTCGTTAATAATGGGTTAGCTCAGGAAAAAAAGGAATATACAGTTCTTTATTACCCAAATGGAACAAAGGCAAGTGAAGGGTATATGCGCGATGGACAACCGGATGGTTTTTGGATAGCCTATTACCCGAATGGGGTTAAAAAATCAGAAGGGAACAGGAAAAATTTTCTGCTGGATAGTATATGGGTCTTTTATAATCAATTAGGCGATACTGCTGAGAAAATCTCCTATGTTTTAGGTAAGAAAAACGGTTATAGTTTAAGGTATGGTTATGCTAATGATAGGGTCGGTAAAGATAGGTTAGTTCTTGTCGCTAAAGAATTGTATATTAATGATGTAAAAGAAGGTACTAGCTTTTATTATGATAAGCAGGGAAGACTGAAGGAAATGGTTAGGTATAGGAAAGGAAAGAGAGACGGTATTACATTCGTTTTTAACAAAGATAGTCTGCTTACGGAGGTCAGAGAATACAGGAATGATTTTCCGGTGCTTCTGGAAAGAGTTAACAGGTATGATTCCTTGGGAAGAAAGGACGGTATATGGAGGGAATATTTTCCAGACGGCAGGATAAAAGAAGAAGTAGTTTATAAAAATGGTACCTATAATGGAGTAATGAAAAAATTCAATGAAAAGGGTGCGTTAGTTTTGTCGTTGCTATATAAGGATGGTAAAATTGTTGAAGAAAATCCAAAATTGGAAAAAAGTGCTGAAATAAAAAGTAAAACCAACAGCGAAGGGTGGATTGAATATACTGGTGCTTTTATAGATGATACCATCCCGGTTGGTATTCATCGATGGTACAACAAGAATGGTACCATAATAAAAGCTAAATTATACGGAACTGATGGAGTGCTTTTTTCGGATGGGATAATTGATAATGAAGGAAAACGTGAAGGAATGACTATTTTTTACTATCCTGATGGAAAAATCTTGTCGAAAGGAGAATATAGAGATAACAAAAGAGAAGGAAGATGGAAATTTTATGGAAAGGATGGAACTTTGGAACAGGAAGGTGATTTCAGAAATGATTTACCAAACGGGATGTGGACATGGTATTATCCAGATCAGAGCATTAAAAGAACTGAAATGTTCTTAAATGGAAAAGAAGATGGAGAATACTTTGAATATGACAAAACGGGAAAAATTATTACAAAAGGTGTATTCGTCGAAGGAGAAAAAGAAGGGGAGTGGTTCTATCACGTTGGAGATCATTCTGAAACAGGTAAATACATTAGTGGACTTAGGGATGGTGTTTGGAAATATTTCTACGAAAATGGTAACCTACAGTTCGAAGGAAAATACATTCAGGGAAACCTTGATGGAAGGGTACGTTTATTTTATAATGACGGAAAAATTATGGAAGAACAATATTATATAAATGGAATAAAAGAAAAGACATGGAAAAAATACGATAGGCAAGGAAATATTATTCTTACCGTTACTTATCAGGAAGATATCGAAGTAAGAATAAATGGAGTTAAAGTAGAGGATTCTGAAAGAGAAGTAAAACTCATTAGATAGTTCAAAATGAAGAAAGGGGAGGAGAAAGAAGTTTATAGAATCGAAACGAATGATCCTGATTTTGAAAACAGGCTGCGTCCTTTAAGTTTTGTTGATTTTAAGGGACAGGAAAGCATTGTAAATAACCTGAAGATATTTGTACAGGCTGCAAAAAACAGAAAAGAAGCCTTGGATCATGTACTACTGCACGGTCCACCGGGACTTGGAAAAACCACGTTGGCTGGGATAATTGCAAAGGAAATGAACGTCAAGCTAAGGACAACATCGGGTCCAGTACTTGATAAGCCGGGAGATCTTGCTGGTATACTCACAAGCCTTGAAGAAAACGATGTTTTGTTTATTGACGAAATTCATAGGCTA
>CAZIRN010000153.1:0-6009 GCA_964541495.1 uncultured Rikenella sp.
TTGTGTAATCTTTTAAAGAATCTGAACAATAGCAGTTTAATTGTACTGCATTATTTTCTCCTGAAAAAGCATTTTGCGGAACTATCTGTAAAATTCCACTATCTAAGATTGTTACTTTAATTACTCTTCCCATATTATTTTAATTAAACTTTTACTGAAATATCCAAACCATGACCACGGCGAATATATAAACGTCCATCCCCGATAGCTGCAAAAGCATCTGCATTATTTTGTTGTAAATATATTAAAGCTTTGTTATAGATTGCGTTAATATAGTCTGGATTTATAGCAAGGAGGCTGTCGAATGTGAGCATGGCATTATCCAGGTCGTTCTTATTAAAATAGTCGGTTGCCAGCATATTGTATGCCTGAACCATAATTCTGGCAGCATTATCTTTCTGACTCTGGCTTCCATATTTTTCTGTTGCAGCCACAGCCGATTTTGCAGCCTTCATTATCTCCGGAAGCGGCTTTTTTTCGTTAATAGCGTCGGCCGCAACTTTGATGTACAAACCAGGAAGAACTTTAATAGCTTTTTCTTTGAGGTCGGCAGCTTCAGCTCCAACCTTGTCGGCTAGTGCTATTGCCCTCTCGAATGCATCTATGGCAGCTTTGACATCTGTCTGCACAGTCTTTGCTCCTTCATTATAAGCTGCTATTACATCACTACGCGTCTGGGCATTTAGATTCGTGCTGATTATGGCAGATACAATCAGTATACCTGAAATCTTTCTTATAAGCTTCATATTCATTTGGTTAAGGATAATCAATTGATTTATATAAATATTATTCCGTTGTTTTAAGATGACAAATATAAAAAAATAGTAATTTTATACAAGTGAGTAAGAAATAAAAACTTAGTTAAAATTTTATCACACGGCAAGTTTTCCCCGCGGTAAAAGAACATTCTTTTCTGGCTCTTTGAATATGAAAATAAATATATCTTTCAAATAAAGATATTACTTAAGTAACGCTTTTAACTTCTTTATAGAAGAATTTTTCTTTTTAAGAAGTTCGGAAAGAAGTCTTTCATAATTTTGCAGTTTTTGATTAATCTGGTCATGTAAATCATCGGGTGTGTCAGGCAACCCAAAATGCGTCAATTCAATTTTTTCTTTTTTACAAGTATTTATTATCCAGTCTTCCAGCTTTTCATTAAAATAAAAAACCTTATTTCCGGATTTGTCTGAATAACACTTTATTCCTTCAGATTCTTCTTTAAATTTAAGCGACTTTTCATAACTGCTCTTTGGGCTGCCCGGGTCTTCATCAACAAGTGCGAGCTGATTTTTGCTTTTACTCAGAACATTGAATACACGCGATTTACCCTGATGATGTGTAATATATTTTCTGGTAAATCCTATTTTCCTTATCAGACATTCATCAGGGAAACATTCAATATGTATATTCTTCATGCTCTAAGTATTTTTTCAAAATTGAAGAATATATCAGAACTAAAATCCAAAACCTGCGATATCTGATTATAATCGAGGGTACTGAGAGTAGTCTGATGATTTTTCATCCGGGAGATGCAAATATTCAGATCTTCTGATTTAGATTTTTCAATAAGGCTAAGTAACAGATATGGATTATGTGTTGTAATAAAAAATTGATTTGTTTTATCCATTGCGATTCTCTCGGCAAGAAGCTTTGTATATACCGGAAAAGTGTTGCTATCGGGTTCGTCAAAAAGAATAATAGCCGATTTATTTGTTTTTATAGCAAGAATATAAAAAATTATCCTTTGAAGAGTTTCGGAGAGGGAAAGGTAGGGATAGCTGTATATTTCATCTTTCATTAATTTGCTTACAAGAATATCGTTTTCTGTCGGTTTAAGAGTTAACATAAGGCCTTTTGATTTCAGAAAATCCGATACCCATTTCTTCAATTCTGAATTTGAAATAAGAAGTGAAGGGAGATTGTCGCCATTAGGAACTGAAAGATGTGGCAGGTAACCTGGCGTAAATTGTGAAAGACGTTTAAATTCGTATATACGAAAATTGGTTTGGGTTGTAATTCCAGGAGAAGTTACTTTTCCGTTATGAGAAAAACTAAAAGGCTTCTCTTTATCCTTTTCATCATCAAGTAAAAAATGAAACTGGTTCTCCATTGAACCGTCTTCTCTGAAAGCATATTTCAATATTGTCTTCTGATTTTCAGAAATAACTTCAACCGGGTTGCTTATATTGAAATCATAAAACAAATCACCTATTGTTTTATAACGAAATATATCCTGATTAAGAGACTGTCCCAGCACATTCTGGCTTCTTAATGAAAGTGCTTCGAGAATATTACTCTTTCCCGTATTAGGCTCACCTATAAAGATATTCAGCTTTCTGCATGAAAGGCTTAATTCCTTAATAGATTTGAAATTCCTTATAGTTAAGTTACTTATCATCGAATAAGTTTTATGCAAATATACATGAAAACTCAATTTATTTTAGACTTAAATAAAACGGCAAAAACCAGACTCCTGTTCAGGAAAGTCTCGATTTATAGTCGTTATAACCGAAATCTCTAATAAGCTGGAATTCTCCCTGTTTAGTCCATATTCCTATTGACGGGTGTGTAATGCCGTTGAAGTTTGTGGTTTTTACCATTGTATAATGAATCATATCCCGGAAAATAATCCTGTCGCCGGGCTTCAGCTCTTTGTCAAAACCCCAGTTGCCGATAAAGTCACCTGCCACGCATGAATTTCCACCCATACGATAAACGTATTTCCCGGCCTCAGCTTCAACTGCGTTTAATATAACAGGTTTATAAGGCATTTCAATGCAGTCGGGCATGTGATCAATAAATGACACATCGAGTATAGCAGTTTTAATGCCATTGTTTTCGACGATATCCTCAACAGTGGCTACCAGTTCACCAGTTTCCCATGCAAATGCGCTCCCTGGTTCAAGAATTATTTCTAGGTTCCATTTTTCCCTGAAATTTCTGAGAATCTTCACAAGATGTTCCGTATCATATCCTTTGCGTGTTATGAGGTGTCCACCGCCCATATTCAGCCATTTCAGATATGGGAAAAAACTCCCGAATTTCTGTTCTACAACCTTTAAGACCTTCTCGAGAACATAAGAATCATTTTCGAAAAGCACGTGAAAATGGAGACCTTCAATTCCTTCAGGAAGCCCTTCCGATAGTTTTTCTGCAGTTACTCCAAGTCTGGATCCCGGAGAACAAGGGTTATAAAGGCCAACATTGATTTCAGAAAATTCCGGATTAATCCTCAGACCGGGTGATACTTTTTCGGATGAATTTTTGAAATATGAAAGATATTTCCGGTATTGTTCAATTGAGTTGAATGAAATATGCGAGCTATATTTCAGTATTTCAGGAAACTCTATCTCTCTGAAGGCAGGTGCATAAGTATGTGCCCTTGTTCCCAACTCCTCGTAGCATAGCAGGGCCTCATTAAGCGAGCTTGCTGCTGCACCGGAAATATATTCCCTGATTATTCCGAATACCCCCCACATTGCAAAAGCTTTAAAGGCAAGTATTATTTCGACTCCAGATCCTTCTGCAACATGGCGTATAAGTGAAAGATTCTTCCTTAATCTTTCCTCATCTATCACAAAACATGGTGACGGTATTTTTGAATAATCAATGGCCATCCTGATAGCAGGGGTTATTGAAAAAATTATAGTTCCAGGTCAACATCATGGAGTTCTGTCCATGGTAATCCGAGAAGGTTTAACTGATCCATAAACGGATCAGGATCGAATTCCTCGACATTAAAAACGCCAGGTGCTTTCCATAAACCTTTCATATACATCATAGCGCCGATTGTTGCCGGAACACCCGTAGTGTAGCTAACTGCCTGTGTGCCTGTTTCTTTGTATGCCGCCTCGTGGCTGCAATTATTATATATATACAATGTCTTTTCCTTACCGTCTTTAACACCTCTGATTCGGCATCCTATCGAAGTTTCACCTTTGTAGTTTTCTCCAAGTTCACCAGGATCGGGAAGCAAAGCTTTTAAAAAGCGTAACGGAACTATTTCCCGTCCCTCGAAAAGAACAGGCTCTATGCCTGCCATGCCGATATTTTGAATAACCCGCAGATGAGTAAGATATTCCTGATCGAAAGTCATCCAGAAGCGGGCGCGTTTCAATGTCGGAAAGTTTTTCACCAGCGATTCAAGTTCCTCATGATATATAAGATATGATTCTTTCTGACCAATATTCGGATAAGTAAGAGGCTTATGGATTTCGTGAGGGTTTGTGTATATCCATTTCCCGTTTTCCCAGAATTTTCCTTTCTGTGTAACTTCTCTAATATTTATTTCAGGGTTAAAGTTTGTGGCGAAAGGTTTTCCGTGATTACCTGCGTTGCAATCAACTATATCCAGATAATGAATCTCATCAAAATGATGTTTTGCGGCCCATGCGGTAAATACAGATGTAACTCCTGGATCGAATCCGCAGCCGAGGATTGCAGTTATTCCCGCATCTCTGAATCTGTCATTATATGCCCACTGCCATTTATATTCGAATTTTGCTTCATCAAGAGGTTCATAATTTGCAGTGTCGAGATAAGAGGTTCCTGTTTCAAGGCATGCGTCCATAATATTTAGATCCTGGTATGGAAGTGCAACATTTACAACTATGTCAGGATTAAACGATTCAATTAGTTTTACCAGTTGTGGAACATTGTCGGCGTCGACCTGTGCTGTTTTGATCCTGTCGCAACCTATTTTTGCAGCAATTGCATCACATTTGGATTTTGTACGGCTGGCAAGCAAAATATCCCTAAAAACCTCAGGCAGTGATGCCACTTTATGTGCAACAACTGTTCCCACGCCACCTGCACCAATTATCATTATTTTACCCATAACTACTATATTACAATTATTTATTAATTATTTTGCGATCAACCTGAATCCACTTTTTTATAATCTTCGCAGAAATTCAAAGATAATGTTTTAAGCCATTTGAAGTTGATAAAAATTAAAATAAACTACATTTCTTAACCTGCCATAGTCACATAAAATAAGATTTTATTCCATTTTCTACATATCATCTTTGGATATGGATTAAATTTGCCACTTAAATTATTAAGTTCAAAAATGAGATGAAACTTTTCAACCTGCCCGTAATTCTCAGGGTAATCAGCACAATATTGTTGATAGAAGTTGTTTCATTTATTTCATGCATTCCCGTGGCATTGTTTTACAGAGAAGATGCTATTCCATTTGTTTATTCATGTTTGTTGGTTTTTTTGCCTGCTGTTATTCTGTACTTAATCTACCATAAGAGTGACCTTTCAAATGCAAATACCAGAGATATATATTTAAGTGTGACTCTATCGTGGTTGCTTGTATCTTTATCAGGTTCACTTCCTTATGTTTTCAGCGGAACCTGTTCATTTATTAACTCATGTTTCGAGTCCACATCAGGATTTACAACAACCGGAGCATCGGTTTTAGCTGATGTGGAAGTTCTCCCCCACTCCATACTTTTCTGGAGAAGTCTTACTCACTGGATAGGAGGCCTTGGAATAATTGTTATGGTGGTTCTGATTTTTCCTTCCTTGAAAGGCACGGGGTACAGGCTTTTTACGCTTGAATCGTCATTGAAGGAAAAAATTTCTCCCCGAACAAGTTCCATAGCTTTTAGATTATTAATGATTTACCTTACATTAAATATTTCGGAAATAATATTACTGACAGCCGGTGATATGAATTTATTCGATGCAGTATGTCATACTTTTGCAACAGTGGCAACAGGAGGCTTTTCGACAAAAAACACAGGCCTTGCTAATTTTTCAGCGTACAGTCAATATGTAGTGATGATATTCATGTTCCTTGCCGGGACAAGCAGTGTGGTTTTTTATTATGCTGTCAAAATGAATTTTAAAAAGATAAAACAGAATGACGAGTTGTGGTTTTACATTGCTGTAGTTATCATTGCAGGCACGCTTGCATCGGTTATTCTGATGACAAAAGGTTCAAAACTGCCTGAGCCGGCTTTCAGGGAAGGCTTTTTTCAGACAGTGTCAATTATT
>CAZIRN010000154.1:0-5974 GCA_964541495.1 uncultured Rikenella sp.
GTTATACATAATACCCGACCATGTATTATGGTCGGCATTTATTGATCCTCTCAGTGTGATGACAATTTTCTTTGCACCTGGAAAATTTTCTTTTAGCCTGATACAAACCGATTCATAACCAGCATGTTCCACCTTCCCCGAAGCAACATCCCCTTTTTCAGGTTTTATGCCAAAAACCCTTTCAGCATCTTCTTCATTCCCAAGTATTATATCGCAGTTTTTCACAAGTTCAGGCATCACTTCGCCGGCACTTTTCCCCCATTTCCATAGATTTTTCCGGTAATTAAGATCGCATGAAACAACAAGATTTTTCCTTTTTGCCGTTTGTACCGCCTCAAGGCAAGTAGCTGCAGCTCCCTCAGATATAGCCGGAGTGATGCCTGTAAAATGAAACCATCTTCCTTCCCGAAAAACTTCATCCCAGTTAATCATTCCGGGTTTTATTTCCGAAACGGCCGAATGAGATCTGTCGTAAACAACTTTACTTGGGCGTGCATTTGAACCGGTTTCAAGAAAATATATTCCGAGACGTTCGCCTCCCCAGATAATATTATTTACTCCCACGTTATGTTTCCGAAGTTCCATTACAGCAGCTTTCCCAAAATCATTTTGAGGGAGCCGCGTTACAAATTCTGTCTGAAGTCCGAAACCAGCAAGCGATACTGCCACGTTTGCCTCTCCGCCTCCAAACGACACATTGAAAGATGTCTCCTGAGCAAATCTCCTGTGTTCAGTAGTTGCCAGCCTCATCATAATTTCACCGAAAGTAATTATACTGTCCCCCATAACAAGAAAATTTATTTAAAACCAAAACTAACTAATAAAAAGCAAAATAGTGGTCAGGATTTATTAACAAGCAGTAGCTAAAAATAAATTTTTTTCTCACTGTCTGGAACTGACTATTCACATATTGTATGTATATATGGGTTCATTCAGGTTATTTCATTCTCTCCCTTCACGTATCCGAAATTGGCAAGTATTCCTCCATCCACATAGAGTATATGACCGTTGATAAAGTCGCTTGCCTTTGAAGCAAGAAACAAAGCTGTCTTGGCCACATCTTCCGGCTCTCCCCATCTGCCTGCAGGAGTTCGTGTCATTACCAGGTCGTTAAACGGATTATCCTCTTCCCTTAACGGAGCAGTCTGAGCAGTTGCAATATAACCCGGACCGATGCCGTTTACCTGGATATTATATTTTGCCCATTCGCAGGTCATGTTTTCAGTCAAGAGTTTCAGCCCGCCTTTGGCAGCCGCATAAGCTGAAACTGTATTTCTTCCATAAACGCTCATCATCGAACACATATTGATTATTTTACCTGCACGCTTTTTGATCATATTCGGAACAACTCTTTTTGAAACGATAAACGGCCCGATCAGATTAACTTCAATAACCTGTTTAAAATCGGCCAGTTGCATTTCAAGAATCGGGATTCTTTTTATTATACCTGCATTATTAACCAGTATATCAACTGGGCCAACATTGTTTTCTATTTCGGTAATACCCTTGTCGGTATCAGCTTCGCTGGTAACATCGAATTTCAAAGTATAAACTTCCAGATTCCTACTCCGGAACTCATTTTGGCAATTCCTGAGTTTCTCGTCGCTAATATCGTTTACACAAACTTTTGCGCCTGCACGTGCTAAGATAAGCCCAATGGCAAGTCCTATGCCATGCGTACCCCCGGTAACAAGGGCAACTTTGCCGGTAAGATCAAATAATTCTTTCATAGTTATTTTTTAAGAATTTAATTATTAAAGTTTTCATTTTCATCGCAATGAATCAGGATATCTTACATCCTTATCATCATAATCCAGGTTTTCTCCTGCCATGCCCCATATAAATGTATAACTTGAAGTTCCTGCTGCGCTATGTATGCTCCATGACGGTGAAAGAACAGCTTGTTCATTGACCATCCAGATATGTCTTGTCTCGTCAGGTTCGCCCATAAAATGACACACTGCCTGTTTTGCGGGCACCTCAAAATAAAAGTAAGCCTCCATTCTGCGTGAATGTGTATGAACTGGCATAGTGTTCCAGACACTTCCGGTTTTAAGTTCTGTCATCCCCATCTGAAGCTGACTTGTTTCAATTACACTATTGACAAGTATTTTGATTATTGCCCTGTCGTTCGATTCTTCCGGAGAACCCGATAATTCCACTTTTGCCTCTGATAGAGTTACTTTTCGGCATGGATATTCCTTATGGGCAGGGGCAGAGTTTATATACAATTTTGCAGGTTTGCTGATGTCGGACGATTTGAACTGCACATCTGAAGTTCCTTTGCCAAGATATAATGCTTCTTTATATCCCAGCCTGAAAAATTCGTTGCCGGCATTTATTTCTGCATCCCCTCCGACATTTATAATACCCATTTCGCGTCGCGATAAAAAGTTTTCCGATTTAAGCTCATCAAAAGTCTCAAGCTTCAATGTACGATTTACCGGCATGGCACCTCCTACAATCAAGCGGTCGTACATCGAATAAACAAGAATTATTTCATCTTTCTCAAAAATCTTTTCAATAAGGAATTCTTTCCTTAACCTTTGAGTGTCATAAAATTTCACATCAAAAGGATGCACTGAATATCTGAGTTCTGTTTTCATAAATAAAATTATTAAAGTTTTATATTAAATTATATGTATTTGTATAACAATTTATTATTAAATATAATGATAAAATTATATAATATAATATTGTAACCTCTTTGTTTTTCTTTCTAATTTCATGACCATTGTATCTTATTTATCAGTAAATTCATTGTTTTCTGCAATCACCATCCTTTGAAGGTCCGGAAGCACGAAATAATGATTTTTTAAATATTTACACACATTATTGCAGATTTTTTTGCTTTATTTTTATTAATTTGTATTTTCGTGTTCGTTAACGTAAATATAATTCATTATTTTCACAATTTAAAATTAAACCTTTTTCAATGTCATCATTTATTCATCCTGATTTTCTGCTGAACAATAAAACAGCAATAAGACTTTATCATCAATATTCTGAAAATCTGCCGATTATTGATTTTCATTGTCATTTATCGCCTCAGTTGATAGCTTCCGACAGGCAGTTTGAAAATATTGCTCAGATATGGCTTGAAGGTGATCATTATAAATGGAGGGCGATGAGAACCAACGGTGTGGATGAAAAATTCTGCACAGGCAATGCTTCACCTGAGGAAAAATTCAAAAAATGGGCTGAAACGGTACCATATACAATCGGAAATCCTTTGTATCACTGGACTCATCTCGAACTTGCGCGTTATTTCGGCATTTTTGACCTCCTCTCTCCTTCCACTGCAGACAAAATTTACAGAGAAGCCTCTGAAAAATTAGCAAGTAGCGATTTCAGCACAAGGTCTCTTATCAAGAAGATGAATGTAGAGGTCATTTGCACTACTGATGATCCTTCCGACACTCTCGAGTTTCACAAACAGATGAAGGAAAATTTCGACATTAAGGTGCTTCCGGCTTTCCGGCCTGATGCTGTTATTAAAATAGAAGACAATAATTTCTACCGCTCTTATATAGAAAGACTCGGGAAAAGTGCCGATATAGAGATTAAAGGATTTGACAGCTTGATCGAAGCGCTCTTCAGCAGGCATACTTTTTTTCACGAAAACGGCTGCAGGGTATCCGATCACGGACTCGACAGATTTTATTACTCCTCCTTCACTTATTCCGAAATCGACAGGATAATAAAAAAAATGCTGTCGGGCAAACCTCTCAATCAGGATGACCCTGAAAAATACAAATGTGCCGTTATGCATGAGTTGTGCAAAATGAACCATAAAAGAGGATGGACACAACAATTTCATGTGGGCGCTATGCGGAACAACAATTCGAGAATGTTCCGGCTTATGGGAGCCGACACAGGATGGGATTCGATCGGCTCACCTCAGGATGCTCTGAAAATGTCACAATTTCTGGATATGCTCGATGAAAACGACCAGCTTGCAAGAACTATACTTTACAATCTAAATCCTGCCGATAATGAAGTTATGATAACTATGGCCGGAAACTTTAACGACGGAACCGTTCCGGTAAAGGTACAATACGGTCCTGCATGGTGGTTTCTCGACCAGAAAAACGGTATGGAAAAACATCTGAGAGATCTTTCGTCAATGGGCCTTTTGAGCAGATTCATAGGTATGGTTACCGACTCAAGAAGCTTCCTCTCTTATCCTCGTCATGAATATTTCAGAAGAGTTGCTTGTAATTATGTCGGCGAGGAAGTAGAAAAGGGATTAATCCCTGATGACGATATTCTCCTTAAAACAGTTATTGAAGGGATAAGTTATAAAAATGCAAAAGAATATTTCGGATTCTGAATAAAAATTCAATAGAGTTAAAATTTTACACAATAGAAATAATTCACAAAAACCAAGAAACACATTGAAATAAAAGAGATGAAAGATTTACTTAATATTGAAGGTAAAATTGCCGTTATAACCGGCGGTGCCGGAATAATCTGTTCCAGCATGGCAAAAGCATTGGCTTCTCGCGGTGTCAGAACAGTCGTTCTCGATATTAATAAAGAAAACGCGGAAAAAGTCGCCTCAGAAATAGTGAATGAGTTTAATACCCAATCTATTGGTATTGAGGCGAACGTACTCGATAAATCATCGCTCGAAGAGGCTAGAAAAAAAATAATTTCAAAATTCGGCGTACCTGACATTCTGGTAAACGGAGCAGGTGGAAATTCGCCGGCTGCAACTACGAAACTCGAATGGATATCCGGCAGCGGAACCGACAATCTTGAAGATTCATTTTTCGGGCTGAAAATTGAAGCATTCGATAAAGTGTTCGATCTCAATTTTAAAGGGACTTTACTTTCATGCATGGCATTCGCAGCCGATATGATAAAAAAGAAATCAGGAGTAATTGTAAATATATCTTCAATGAATTCTTACCGGCCTCTGACCAAAATACCAGCATATTCAGCAGCAAAAGCTGCAATCAACAATTTCACTCAATGGCTTGCAGTTCATTTTGCCAGAACCGGAGTAAGAGTAAATGCTATTGCCCCTGGTTTCCTCCTGACAAACCAGAACCGTTTTCTTATGATTGATGAAGAAACAAATGACCTTACGCCAAGAGGGAAAAAAATATTAAACAGCACTCCTATGGAACGTTTCTGCCGGCCAGAAGAACTCAATGGTACCCTGCTTTATCTTGTTTCAGATTTATCGTCTTTCTCAACTGGCGTTGTAATCCCTGTTGACGGAGGGTTTAGTGCTTATAGCGGTGTATAATGGCTCAAGATGTCCCGAGCGAATCTAACTCCCGTAAATTGGGAGGACACACAAAACTAAATGGAACATCTCGAAGAAATATTTAATGCCGATGTAACTATAAAATTATTAATTAATTAGTTATACATTGAACGATATGATTTATTATGGTACCGGTTCTGAAAAGAGTGTTTTGGGAACAGAAGATCTTAAGAACGGTTTATATACAGCACTGAAAAAACTCGGTAAAAAAAGAAAGGTGCTGGTAGTGCCACCCGACTTTACAAGATACCACACCAGAGCAGGTGAACTCACAGGATATATATATGATTATTACGGGAAAAAACTGACAGATATACTGCCGGCACTTGGAACACATAATCCGATGACTGTCAGCGAAATAAATACTATGTACCCAGGGATTCCAAAGAGCCTTTTCAGAGTACACGACTGGCGTAATGATGTTGTGACTGCCGGAATTGTGCCGGGAGAATACATATCTCAAATAACCGAAGAAAGGCTGAATTATACATGGCCAGCTCAGGTAAACAAACTCGTACGAAACGGAGGCCATGATCTTATCATTTCTGTTGGCCAGGTAGTACCTCATGAAGTAACAGGTATGGCTAATTACACAAAAAATATCCTGGTGGGCACAGGCGGGGCTGAAGATATCAATAAAAGCCATTTTATCGGTGCAGTTTATGGGATTGAAAGGCTTCTTGGGAAAGCCGACAA
>CAZIRN010000155.1:0-5966 GCA_964541495.1 uncultured Rikenella sp.
GACAGCAACTGATTCGGATTTTTTCGAACTTTGTCGTATTTCATTTTGTGATATAGTGTTTACCGTGTCACAAAGGTATGTAAAAGAACGCTATAATAAACTATTAAAGATAAACTCTATTGTTTTTTTAATATTATACTGTCCTCATAATAAACACGGTTTATTTGTCCGCCCGGTATCTCAATAACTATGGGAGCCGTTTTTTCCTTAATTTTATTTAACCTGTTTTTGAGAAAACCAGGTTCAACAACTCTTAACGAGTCATAATTATTTGAATTGATAATAGAATCCCTGCCGTCAGTAAGAATGACCGGAATAGTATTATTGTTTTCAATTATGGATGTCAGGAACTCCAGATTCTTTTCTTCACCCGAAGCTGAACTAAACTGACGTATTGCTTCAGCCCATATTTCCATTTTTTTCCTCTCTTCGGCCTTGAGGTTTTTTACCAGAATATAAGTGTAATAGAAGGAAAAAAGCCCGATGCCAACTGCAAAAAGCAGTAATGCGAGCTTCCAGATAGTTTTATGCCGGTAAACATTCATTTCTCATGTTTTTTATTTGTTATTATTTTTTTCCTTACCGAAAACCCGTTTCAGGAAATTTTCCTGTTTTGCAGGAAGTGTATCCTGACGGTATTCATTATTGTCAGTTTCAGACCATTCGATTTTGAATTTAGGTCGTGATGGCTGTTCATTTGTAACAGATTTGTCACTTTGGTACCAGCCATATTCCTGGTTAAGTATGGTTTTAAGATTGCTTTTTTCTTTTGTGAGACTTTTTCGAACGTTGTTTCCCGCAGCTTTAAGATCGTATGCAACCTTAGCATTTTCACCTTTACCTGTTATCTTAAGAAATACAGATGTTCTTCCAAGTCCATCATCTTCCACAGCTCCGAATTCTGTCGAAGATATTTTCTCCTTATTGATTTTACCTGAAAGTAATTCCGAAAGATATACTTTAACATGATATTCGAAAACATTATCGAACGAATGAGTTCCATTAATTGTAAAATCTGCAGCAGAAGAGTATATGTCCATCTGTGGAATCGAAATGGAATAGTTATTGATAATGAGATCGTTCTCGATTTTCGAAAAAGTTATATTTTCAAGTTCTTTTATATCAATGAATTTTGAAAGTGCCTTTACAGGTTCGAAAGCAGTAAGCGCGCCGTTTTGAATAATATATTTTCCTTCGGCAGTAACTGATTTAGCAACCGGATGCATTAGCGAATCGAACGGCATAAGAATCTTAAATGAACCTGAAAGCAATCCTGAAATATGTTCGGAGCGGATGAAATTCTGACCGAAGTTACCGAATGAAGCAAAACATTTTTTTATGTCAATATTCTTTATCTGGAAATCTCCCTGACTAACAAAAGAGTTTCCTTTACTTTCTGCAATCATGAAATTTCCATTAACAACGCCATCGAGAGTATTTGCCGAAACGTTTCTGAAATTGAGCCGGCCTGGTTTGTAAATCAGTTTTCCATAAATATTACCTGCTTTGAAATTTTTATAGATAAGATCTTCAATCTTCAGGTTTATATCTGTTTCAATGTTACGGGGCATTATTGCTGAAAGTCGTTTGTTTTTTTGACTATCCGGCGGAGCAACAAACAGCGCCGGATTGAAATCCGCTGCCGAGATATCAGCTATTACTTTGAGATTAACCTGCCTGCCTGAAAGGCGTTGAACCAGATTGATAAATTCGCCGTCAATTTTAAAACGCTGGCCTTTGTATGAAAAGACAAGGCCATCTGCAAGTAAATTTTCAGCAACAATTATATTACCGTAAGCATCATTGAAAGAATATCTGTCGTTATGATGGTTTATACCGAAAGAATTGAATCTGATATCGGCTGCATGAATCAATCCGGCAATATCTGCAAGTGAATATTTTTCTTTTTTTCTCAATGGTCCATAAAGTTCCAGTTTCAACTTCAATGAGCCTTCAGCGGAAATCAATCCGGGCATTTTTATAAACTTCATAAGCTCGAATGGAATTAAATTACCCGAAAAGCTTCCTGATATGACCGGTTTTTTAAAGTCGGTCACAGTAAAATTTGTCATCCATGATGCACTGCCTATATCGAAAGAACAGTTTTTTATAACGAGTTTTGTTGTTTCTGGACGTGTATTTTTACCGTTAGTGTAAGTTCCTGAAAGGCGTAGATTATTGAGCTGAACATCCGATTTCTTATAATAAATACTCCCTTTTTCCAATGAAAAGCTAATGTCTGTCTTAAGATTCCTTGTACGGCTAAGAGGGCCGGAAATAATACATTCGGCTTTCATCATTCCGCCGGGAGAGTATTCACGTACCTTATCAAGAAATTTTGGAGGCAGATATTTTTTTATACGTGAAAGATTAATCTCATTTCCGGTTATTTTTAAAGACAGATCTTTTCCCGGATGAATATAGCCCAAAACGTCGAATGAAATATTTTCGAGCTTAATCATTCCTTTTCTGAAAGTAATTTCAGAGCCGGAACTGCTGAGATTTACATCAACAGAAATATCTGCATCGGGATGCAATATAGTGGAATTAATATTAAATCTGTCAATTCTTATATCGGAAGAGCAGATTAAATCAATATTTGCTCCTGCAATTTTACTCCGTAATTTTCCGTGTCCTATTTTCCCCGATAGAGTAAGACCTGTGGCTTTGTTGTGATAATTTACTTTTATGTTTCTGATAATTACTTTCTCGAGATCTATTGAAAAGTTACTGTTCCCGGTTTTCCCTGAGGAAATGTTATAGTTTACTCCTCCGGAACTGTCGGAGAAAAGACTAAGTGTTCCGTTAGATATTGTGGCGCTCTCAATCTGGTAATTGCCCTTAACAATGTCGGTAATACTGAATTCCATAGATATTAATCCGGCATTCAGTAGTGTGTCGGTTTTATATTCTTTGAACTGGCTTTTGTCGAAAGATCCGGAAGAAAAGACAGTAACGTTTTTAAGTTCTATTGAAGCCTTAGGGAACCTGTGAAGTAACGATAATTTGTGGCTTTCGATCATTGTTCTGGTCGAAATTCTTTTGTTGGCAGATTCAAGGAAAGCGTTCACAACTTCATTCTGATATATTATTGCGGCAATAATCAATGAGGAAGATAAAACTATTATCACCGTTGCGCACCAGAACAATATTTTCAATGCAAGTTTCATTATCCCTGACCGGCGGAAACGACTTTAGATCATAAAATATTTTTCAGAAGGCAAAACATAATAAGAGTTTTTTTGATTTCCCCATAATTTTTGTTTCATAATCAGCGGGAGATAAAATAACTGCTTCAGATAGATATGATAACTCCATTTTATTAAAATTATTCTGATGCAAAGATACACATTATGTCAGCTTCATAATAAAGCTGTCATATAGCGATGCTTATAACAACAGAATATTTCTTCACATAGTTGGCTTTGAATCGGTCCAGTGAATATTTATTCCGGATGTTCTCCGGAAATAAAGATTTGTCAGTCGTTGAAAGTGAGAGATAATCCTATTTCAAAAGGATAAAGCCTGTATCCTCCTGGACCTTTACCGCTGATAAACAGTGGAGTTCTGTAATATGTAGCGTAGAAATTCAGGTTTTCGAAACCTGCACGTGCAGTAAAACCAAGCCTTAGAATGTTCAGGCTGAAATCGTCATTCGATTTTACTTTGTCGCCATTCTTGTAAACCATTTTACTGTGAGAGCCAAGTTTTACAGCTCCTATTAAGCCTCCTCCGAAATTAAGCTGTTTGTTGTCGGTAGGAATCTGAATTTCAAGTAATACAGGTATAGAAAGATAAAGTGTCGTCAATTTCGATTTTTTCAATATCTCTGCCGGAACAAGTTCGGAAATATTTCCACCGGGACCTTTGATAATATTATTGTTTCCATCGAAACGGTAATTGTTCCAGTTCAGGCCCATACCTGTTACCAGCCCAAAATGTCGCGTAAACCCGAAACTTTCCTGTAAAGGATATATATTGAAACAGGTTGATTTACCCGAATGAAGATTCATATAGTCAATATCGGAAGGCATTGAAAAACTCTTATCTTCAGTAAGAAGGCTGTTGAATCCTAATTCGATCCCCGACAAATGACCTTTAAACTTCTTAATGTGTCTTATTGTCTTACCTTTATCATAAGCTGATGTGCAGTTCTTTTCCGGTTCATCGTTATCGTATTTTTCGAAACGAATTTTTGAGCCTCCCTCAAGCGATTCGAGTATTTCGAGCCCTCTGTTTCCAATTCGTATTCTCAAAGAATCTTTATCGTCTTCAATAATGAGCAGGTTGTCTCCAATAGTCAAAACTGTCTTTTCATCATTTGAGCTCTGTGTTCCTGTTTCTTCATTTTCTTTCGGAATCACTTCCTGACCGAAAGCCTGCAATATAATATTTGCAATTAATAGAGCTATTGCTGTTTTTTTCATTTTGTAAAACGTTTATTTCACTGTTTGGACGAATGGAATATAGGGATAGTTACATATCTTATTCGGTTTTTTTTACTGGAAGATTTAACTTAAGCAGTTTCGAATTGAAATTTACCGATATAATTTCACCTGTTTCGTCAGTATGCGGGTTCAATGCCATTTGCCATCCTAAGAGCTTGTTAAGTCCGGTTATTCCTGCTTCGGCAATTTCGTATGGTTTCAATTCTTCATCATGGACGGTTTTGGTTTTTAAAATCTTTCCCCTGAAAAAAACAATAAGTCTTTTCTTTAATTCTGAATTCTCATCAGGCTCAGTCGATATATTCAAATTTCCATCGTTTGGAATTTGCAAATGGGTTGGAATGTAGCCGGATAAAACAATATGTTCTTTAAAGGCTGATTTAGCAATAAGTATCTTTTCAGGTTCTATGGCTTTCTGTTCGGAAGTTTCAGTGGCGCTATGATTTATTTCTTTCACAGGTTCAATAGCAGGTTTTTTTTCTATGATATTTGTTGCTATCGAAGCAGGAGTCGCTTCATGTTTTATTTTATCGGCTGTTATTTCAGGAGAATCGTTCTTTACAGTCTGAGCCTGTTTGCCTTCCGAAATATTGCCAGAAGGTAAAACAGTTTCCTTATTTTGTGGAGGAAAGACAAGAATAACGAATAATGCAATTGAAGCTGCAGCACATAAAGCGGCTGTGGATAAACGGGCAATTTTTGCGGTTTTTGAAAGCTTTCTTAATCTGTGCTTGTATCGAAAACCTGATAGAGGAGGATGAAGTTTTGTTTTTTGAAAGATTTCAAAGTTTTTCTTTTTTTCTTCATCCTCATTGATAATCTGGTAAAGTTCATTTTCCTGTTCGGGAGTAAGGTCTTTTTCCAGTGACCCTATGCAAAGAAAGTTAAATTGATTTTCGTCAATGTCGGAAATGTTTTTTTTGAGTTTTTCTTTCCAGGGGAATGGAATACTTTCAGGCTTTATTTTGAAAAAAAGAATATTTTCAAACTCTTCCCTGATATCAGGATTTTTATCGAGAAAATCCAGGAGAAGATTTAACTGATTGTCATCGAGGCGGCCGTCGAGATAATCGGTTAACCATATTTCATAATTTGTTCTGTCGGACCTCATTTCAGATTACTGTTTCGATTTTCCCGATATAATTTTTAAGGGCAAGCCTGCCCCTGTATATATTTATCTTTACCTGTGCTTCGGTTTGTCCGGTTATTTCTCCGATTTCCCTGTAGGAATATCCTTCGTAGTCCCTCAGTAACACGGAATTTTTTTGCTGTTCCGGAAGTCTTGCGAGCGCAGTATGAAGTATTTCATTAAGCCCTGTGTAATGGGTGTCGTCAAGCATTTCTTTCTGATGTTCTGCCTCAAGAGTTGTTATTCTTTTTTCTCTTCGGATGATATCAATCATAATATTGTATGCAGTTGAAAAGAGCCATGATTTTGCAACATTGAAATCTATCTCGGTCACATGCTTCCATAGTTTTTCATAGGCATCCTGAACGATGTCGTTTGCCCTGTCATCG
>CAZIRN010000156.1:0-5931 GCA_964541495.1 uncultured Rikenella sp.
AATATACGGCTCGATACAATGAATTTATCCAATTTTATATATGCTCCGGGAACAGATTTTATGAATCTTATATCTTTCCCCAGATATTTGACATCTTCTTTGGTCACACCGCCGAACACTGTTACCTCGCCTGCCTGTTCTTTGCCTTTCAGAGCATGGAACCTGAATTCATTTGTCGAAACTCTTTCATACTTCTTTGTTGCTGTGTTGAAATATGAATATGTAACCGACGGAATGACAAAATCTCCGTAATGTCGGGGAATCAGAACATATTCGAAAGTTTTCTGGCCTGCAGTGCCTGAAGGGCTGTTTTTAAAACTATCGGTAATCTTAGGGTCATAAATTTCAATATCAGGCGAAAGTTTCAATGCCGGAGCGCCGGCAAATTTTATGTTTCCGGTTCCGCTGATTGTTATTTTGAAATTGAGAGCGTCATTTACGTTTACAGTGTCTTTATCTAACGATGCAGAAATTTTAAGGTTTCCGACTACACCGGAAAAATCTTCAGGTTTATTTTCAGGCAAAGGCTTTACTTTAATTTTCAGAGGAAGAGTGGCTAAAACACGCGGAGTATTTGTAAACCTTGAAAAGAAGTCTCCAAAAAACGGATCGGGTTCACTTATTCTTTGTTGTACAAGTGCAGTAACCTGTACCGGGTCTATTGTCACTTCGCCGGTTATCTGAGGAAATAACAGGAATTGCTGAATTATTCCGGTTCCGTATATTACCCCGTTGACATTTTCCCTTTGAAGTGTTGTAAGCCGCGGAGTTTCAATGTCTTCCTTAATAAATCCTTTAAAATCAGGATATTTAACCTCTTCAAGTCCTGCAAGATCAGTCTTGTTATAGATTTTCAATACTACAGTGAGAGGTTCTCCCAGAAAGACCTCGGTCTTGTTTAGAATAAGTCTTACATACAGGTCGCTGCCGCCTTGCCTGTTATCAACCGACTGGCTCTCCTGAGGCTTTACAGTTCCAGACTGCGTTTGCCCGGCACCTGCGCTACCTATAACTTCAATATAAATCGAATCAGAAACATATTCTTTACTCTTTATTTTTATTACTGCAGGCGGAATTACATATTTACCTTCATTTATTGCCTGAAGATAATAGGTGTAAGTATATGAAGTTTCTCTCGAAATTTTCCCATTTATTATCTGAGTACTCGAGCTATATGATGTCTGAGGACCCATAAGTACATAAAATCCGGTAAAAGGAGGTGCGGTAAAATCTCCACCGGCAGCGTTGATAGTCCAGCTTATAGTGAACTGCTCACCCAGACTTACCACTCTCGGATAGTCAGTTCTAATATAGATATCCTGTGCCGCTATTCGAAGAGGTACAATAAAAAATAAAATAAATATCTTATATATTTTTCCCATATTATAGTTTACCAGTTAATTAACGTTCTCACTCTCTCCTCTGCTGCTTTTGCTTCTTTCACTTTTTCCTGAACTTTCCTTTCATTGTTTGCAAGTGCCTCGAGTATTCTGGCAGCATCTTCTTTTGAAATGCCCTGTTGTTGCTGTGTCTGTTGATTCTGTTGCTGATTCTCTTGTTGCTGTTGTTGCTGCTGATTCTGATCCTGTTGTGCCTGTTGATTCTTGTTTTCTTCCCTGTTTTCTTTATTATCCTTCTTATCCTGATCGTTCTTCTGTTTATCCTGGTTTTGCTGTTGTTTCTGCTGCTCTTTCAACAAATCCTGGGCATAGGCAAGATTGTATTTAGCCTTAACATTTTGCGGATTAAGTCTCAGGGAGTTTTTATACGCCTCTATGCTTTCAGCTATCTTGTTGGCTTTCAATAAAGAGTTGCCGAGGTTATAGTAGCTTTCTGATTTTTTCATCAAGTCGTCTTTCGTTTCAGAAGCTGAAATGAACTGCTTTGATGCATCTTCAAATTTGTTTTGCCGGTAAAGAGCATCTCCCAGATTAAAAACAGCACTTGTTGAAGAGTTATTCTTTTCGAGAGCTTTCCTGTATAATATTTCAGATTCATTGAACTTTCCATCATAGTATTTTGAGTTTCCCTGACGAAGATATTTGCGTTCATTCTGGGGAAATGCCTGGAAACCTGTTAAGGCCTCCATTACGCATGTCAGGGCAATTATACGAAGAATGTATTTATCAAAATTTCGAATAATCATATTATCATATTTTTATTTTGAAAATTTTAAGGCCTGACAATTTACGGTTTCGTTTTTCCATTATCAGGAAATCTATTATTAACAAAATCAGAGCAAGTCCGGCAAAAATCTGGAACTGGTCGTTATATTCGGTATAGATTTTCCCTTCGAGTTCCTGTTTTTTCATTTTTCTTATTTCCGAAAAAATTTGTTCAAGTCCGAGACTGGTTGATGAAGCTCTAACGTATCTTCCATTTGCAGTAAGAGCTATTTCCTTCATGATATTCTCATTAAGCTTAGATATAACTATTTTACCCTGAGAATCTTTCAGATAATCTCTTTTACCGTTAATATTAACAGCAATGGGGGCGCCTTCGGGTGAGCCTATTCCTACCGTATGGATAACGATTCCCTGTTGTGCTGCTTCTTTTGCTGCGGTAACAGGGTCATCTTCATGGTTCTCACCGTCGGTGATAATGATGATTGCCCGGCTTTTATCCTGTCCGGGAGAAAATGACCGCATAGCCAGTGATATTGCAGAGCCTATTGCGGTTCCCTGTTTTGGAACGATTGACGGATTAATAGTTGACAGGAACATCTTTGCAGAAATATAGTCGGCAGTTATTGGCAGTTGCACATAAGCATCTCCTGCGAATACTATCAAACCTATTTTGTCGTTGTCAAGGGTTTCGATCATCCTTGAAATTGCCTGTTTAGCGCGTTCGAGCCGGCTGGGCTGAATATCTTCTGCAAGCATCGAATTACTGACGTCGAGTGCAATAATTACTTCCACTCCTTCTCTTTTTACTTCCTCTATTTTTGAACCGAACTGAGGTCTTGCAAGAACGATGGAAATAAATACAAGAGCCAGAATCTGTAAAATGAATTTGACAAGATGTCTGGTTGACGAAAAATCTGGGATAAGCCTTAATACAACATTAGTATTGCCGTACCTTGCCAATGCTTTATTTCGTCTGGCATTATTGACTATGAACAGAATAATCAGAACAGGCACTGCAAGCAGCATATATAGATACTCAGGATTTGCGAATCTGAACAAATGCATAAGTGCCTCCCTTTATGTAAGACTTTTTAAAATTGTGTTTCTTACAAGAATCTCAATCAGAAACAAAATGGCTGCAATAAGGGCAGGCGTAAAGAATTTTTCCTCCCTCATTTTATATTGCCGTACATCAATTTTCGATTTTTCCATCTTATCAATTTCAGAATATATCTGAACGAGCTTTTCATTATCTGTTGCTCTGAAGTATTTTCCGCCTGTCATATCAGCAATATTCTTTAGCACTTCCTCGTCAATTTCGACCTGCATATCCTGGTACCTCATACCGAAAGGCGTCATAACCGGATATGGAGCCACACCTCTTGTTCCGACTCCTATAGTATAAACTCTCACTCCGAATGTTCTGGCAATCTCGGCAGCAGTAAGAGGTGCAATAATTCCTCTGTTATTTACTCCGTCGGTAAGGAGAATCACAACTTTGCTTTTCCCCTGTGCATCTTTTATTCTGTTTACAGCAGTTGCAAGTCCTTCCCCTATAGCTGTTCCATCTTCGATAATTCCGCTGTGGATCTCCCTCAAAAGGTTGATGAGGACAGCGTGGTCGGTTGTAAGTGGGCATTGAGTAAAACTTTCGCCGCTGAAAACCACAAGGCCGATTCTATCGTAAGGCCGGCCCGAAATGAATTCAATTGCAACATTTTTCGAAGCTTCGAGACGATCGGGTTTAAAATCGCGCGCAAGCATGCTACCCGAGATATCAAGGGTGATAATTATGTCTATTCCTTCAGTCGAAACTTCCTGATAGGTATTTGTAGCCTGAGGCCTTGCGAGCGCGACAATCAGAAATCCGACAGCCAGTACTCTCAATGAAAATAATATATGACGGAGAATTACCCTGAAAGGCACGGATTGGTTTTCAAAAGGAGACGCTGAAGATACCTTGAGTGCTGCTGTAGATTTTCTGTATCTTAGAATATATAGTAATATCATTAGCGGCAAAACTGCCAGCAAGTATAAAAATCCCGGCGATGCAAATACAATTCCCCTCATTTGCCTGTCTCCTCTTTTGACGAATCAGTTTTTCCGGTTTCAATTTCAGGAGGCTGTTCAGTTGCCATTGTTGACTTAACATAGTCCCAGGCATATTCTAACAGAAGCTCATTTTCGGAAGGTTCAGGCTTATATTTTGCAAATTTTACCAGGTCGCCTTCAGTAAGAATTTTTCTTAGTTTCATGTAACTTTCATCCTCGCTAACTCCTGCCTGTAATAGTGCCTGAAGAGTCTCGGCTGTTGTCATTTCCAGCGCAGGCACTGAAAACCTGTTCATCAGATATTGCCTTATTATTTCAGTAAGCCTTGCATAATATTTTTTAATTTCTCCTTTTTGCCATAGTTTTTCCGTTTTAAGCTTTTCGAGTTCCCTGAAAGCGATTACATGCGCCGGCTCCGAAGGTTTAATAATCTGGACAGAAGGTTTACCTTTTTTACGACGTTTTATCATCCTTATTACTAACCATATAAGTAAACCTGCAAGTAAAGCAATAAGAACCCACTGGACAATCTCTCCTGCAGTAACAGGTACTCTTGCAGGGTCAATGATATCGAATATAGGAGATGTTGTATCGGGAGGTGTTATTTTCACTCTCATTACCTCGAGCCATGAATAATCGGAATAAAACCTGCGAATGCCCGATTCACTCTTCAATTCGGCATAAACAGGCGGAACCTGGTAGAAGCCGGAATCGAATGACGTAACCAGATACTCATGCTTTATTCTTACATAGTTGTCATTCAAAACCAAAGAATCTATAACAGGACCTTTAAGTATCTCAATCTGTTTAATCAGAGTGTCTTTGAAGAGAGGAAGTGCGACAGGTAAATCCCTGGGCTTATCGAAGGTTACGATGTATCTAACATGGTCGCCAATATATATTTTTGTAGAGTCAAAATAAGCTTTTACTCTCACGTCCTGCGACAAGGCATCGGCGTATAAAATAATAATCAGAAAAACCGATAATATTATGCGCCTCATTTACTGCCTTTTTTTAAAAAATCTTATCAGCGGCTGAACATAATCCTCGCCTGTTGAAATCCAGGCCGAATCAACGCCTGCTTTTCGAAATACGTTTTGAATTGTATCGGCATGTCTCTGCCACCATGCGGAATATTCATCCCGTACTTTTTTCAATGAGGTATCCACCCATTTTTCCAATCCCGTTTCCGGGTCATACACTCTTATAAGTCCCAAATCGGGTATCATTTTTTCGGCAGGGTCAAATATTTTCAGGGCTACTATATCGTGTTTATTTGCGGCAATTCTTAAAGATTCCTCGAAATCCGGGGCTATAAAATCAGAAATGATAAATGCTGTACATCTTTTCCTTATGGCATTTGTGAGGTATCGAAGCGGTTCATTAAGATTTGTACTATTGTTTTCAGGCTCGAAATCAAGCAGTTCTCTGATGATTCTTAGAATATGCTTTCGTCCTTTTTGCGGTCTGATAATCTTTTCTACTTTATTGGAGAAGAAAATGACTCCTGTCTTATCGTTATTAAGGATAGCTGAAAATGAAAGCACTGCGGCTATTTCGGTCATTATCTCTCTTTTGAAAGCGCTTGTGGTGCCGAACATACCTGAGCCGCTTACGTCAACGATAAGCATTACAGTAAGTTCCCTCTCTTCTTCATAAACTTTGACATAAGGATGGTTGAAGCGGGCTGTCACATTCCAGTCTATGTTTCTTATATCGTCGCCATACTGATATTCACGAACTTCGCTGAAGG
>CAZIRN010000157.1:0-5903 GCA_964541495.1 uncultured Rikenella sp.
CATCCTGCAGAAATTAAACCCGATTTACAAAAACCCTCAGAACCCTGGATAATAGAAACAATTCCTGACGGGGGTAGCATTTTTTCCGTGCTGGCAAACCTGAATTTACCCCTGAAAGAAGTTGGCTTAATGGCTTTTAATTTTGGCGATTATATTGATGTTTCTACTATTCAGCCCGGTGATACACTTAAAATATTGCTTTCGGAAGATAAACAACATATAACCAAAATGATGTTTGTGCAGGAACCAACTACCCGTCATCATTTTACGGTTAGTGGAGATTCCCTGATCTATAATTTGGAAGCATTACCGGTAACCAAAATTAAAAGAATCCTGGAAGGAAGATTAGAAGAGACCTTGGATGCTTCACTTCTGGCAATGGGTTTTGCCCCTCAGGATAAACAGTTAATAAATAACGGCTTGGAAACAGAAATAAATTTTGCTCGCGATGCCCGTAATGGCGATTTCTTCCGTGTCTTTGTAGAGGAACGCATTTTTGAAGGAAAAACCCTGCCTGACAGAAAAATATTCTATGTTCAATATAGCGGAAAAAGAACAGGTACCTGTGAACTTTTCCGTTATGAAGATGCAGAAGAAAATTCAGTGCTCAATGGTCTTTATACAAAAGAAGGAAAAAGCTGCCACAGCAACGGAGTTGGTTTTCCTCTATCTGTAATTCATCTTGTTTCTCCTTTCGGTAAACGCATTGATCCTTTTTATGGAAACTGGGCTTATCATCAGGGAGTTGATTATCGTGCGCGTTACGGAACTCCTGTTTATGCTGTTGCTAATGGACAAGTAACAAAGGCAGGTTACAACGGTGGCTTTGGTAATGAAATTTGCTTAAAACATCCCAGTGGACTTTTAACTCAATATGCTCATCTTTCCTCAATGAGTGTGCGGAAAGGACAGAGCGTGAAAAAAGGACAAATTATTGGACGCGTTGGAGCTACCGGAAGAGCTACAGGAGCTCATTTGCATTTTGGTTTAATTAAAGGTAAAAAATATATCAATCCGGCAAACTTGAAAATGGTAGGAACCGAAAAGCTGAATACAACGCAGATGGAAAGATTCAAAACACAGCAACAGACCCTGCTGAAGAATATGGAAAATTTACAGCATCCCCAAGCTGTTGCTGCTAGCACGAAAAAATAGACAGAACACAAATAACTGGATTAACTGATTAACTGGATTGAAAAAGTGAAAGGGAAAAACTAATGCCGACAGTTTCGTTTCCCGCAGATTTTATTTCACGCAGATTACGCAGATTTCGCAGATTATATTTTATATAATAAGGACACAAAAACATTGAGAGTTATCTATAATTACAATTGCAATATTCATTCTTCATCTTATATCTGCCCAAATCCCTATTCTAATTCTAATCTGCGTAATCTGCGTAATCTGCGTGAAACCTCAAATCCGGATAACCAATACTACCAATGCCCCGAAAATCAGTAAACAGAGTAAATCCCGATAGCTGAACTTCTGTTGATGCAATATACTATGTTTACCTTCACTTCTAAAACCTCTTAATTCCAAGGCAATAGCAGATGTTTCACTGCTTCTTATTAGTTCTGCCAAAGCCGTTATAGACAGTTGTTTATAAACCTGTAAGCGTTTGGATAATGATAACTTGGTTGCATCAATTCCCCGTAATTTAAGTCCTGTAACAAATCCCTTCAATTGGCTTAAAAACCTGGGAACTAAATGGATAGCATAAGATAGCATAAAAGAAAGCTCTTCAGGTAAACGCAAAGCAGAAAATGCTTTGGAAAATTCAGTATAATTCATTACAGCTAACCCTTTAGCACAATAAATAACAGTTAATAAACGTGCGGCCAGCTGAAAAGAAATAAGAACTCCTTCCCTGGTTATTTTTAATATTCCATAAGACCAAAGCATCGTTCCTTTACGCCTAAACACAATTTGAAAGAACGCTAATATCAATAAAAATGGTAAAGTATGCCAGAGCGTCTGGAAAACTTTTTGCCAACCATTTTCCATCCGCCACCCAGCATAAAGCATAGCCAAAATAGTAAGGCACAATAAAGAAGCCGGGGTTTTAGCAATAAAAACAAAAGTGGAAAGCAACAAAACTATAAAGATATGAGTTAACGGATGAAGAGAACTTTTTTTCATTACTTTTCTTCTTGCAAGGTTTGATTTCGTAATGAGAGCACTCTATCAAAAAGCTCCCTATGTTCTTCCAAAAAATGAGAAACAATCAGCATTCCCGGGTAGTTTTGGCTTTTATATTGCAGTAATTGCAGTAGTTGCTTACTAGCATTTTCATCCAAAGAAGCAAAGGGCTCATCCAATATCCAGAATTTGGATAACAAATAAGGTAAAATTTGCTGTGAAACCATTTTCTGCTGTCCAGCAGAAAGCTCTGTAAACAAAGGGTCTTCTTTTAAGGTTAAATCATTAAGCTCTAAAATTGCCAGTTGCCAGAACAACCAGTTTTGTTTAACGCTTATTCCTAAAAGGTTTTCTCTGGTTATCTGGCTTTGGTAATAAAAGTGAGCAAAGTTCTTAGAGTCCAAACCTTGCAGCTGTTTTCCTTTCAAGGATATTTCCCCTTTTCCAGGTTTTAGCAATCCTGTTAGCAATTTAAGTAAAGTGCTTTTACCGGCTCCGTTTTTTCCTTGCAGCAGGATATTTTCTGTGTTCATTATGTTCAGCGACAGGTCTTTTACTAAAAGTTCTGCATTAGGATAAGCAAAACTGAGCTCTTCAATATTGTAAAGAACTTCAGGAAGATGTCCTACAGCACAATCCTGCTTATTCTGCAAATTCAAATCTGTTTTCATAAATAATGAATTGTCCAACTTTAGCGGTCGTGGATTTTCCGGTAAAGTGAATGAACCATCAGCTATTGCATCTATCAGGGGATTGTGATCCGCAATTATTATAATTTTACCTTGCTCTTTTTTGTTTTTAAGCCACTTTAAGACCAAATCGGTTGCCTGTTTATCCAATCCGTTTAAGGGTTCATCTAAAAGCAGTAAGGGAGGATTAATTGTCTCAGCAACAGCACAAAGCAAAAGTTTTTTCTCCCCTCCGCTAAGAGTTGAAGGGTCTCTATATAACATATTTTCCAACCCAAATTGCCCTGCTGCTAGGTTTATTTTAGGAATAATATTTTCTGGAGGCAAAGCAATATGTTCCAAAGCAAAAGCAAGTTCGGATAAGCAATCGGGGAAAAATAACTGGGCTTCAGTATCGCTTAACTGATGCCATAAATAGTGATATTTTTCTTTTAGGGGAATTGTTTGCAAATCCATATTTCCCAAAAGAATGTTACCGGTTGTTTTGGCTTTCACATATTCCGGAATTATTCCACTGATAGCATTCAGCAAAGAACTTTTCCCGCTGGCATTAGGTCCCTTTAAATGAAATATACAGCCCTCAGGAATTTTCAGATTGATATCATCCAATAATTTCCGTTCCGCAAAGGAAATACCGAAATCCTTCAAAATAAGCATCAGAAAATCTCTATGAAAAGCGCTCCTCTAAAAACTTGCGGTTCAGCTAAGGCATCGGTAAAATTCATCACTTCTTCCCCATCCTCAAAAACAATCCTGAATTGCATTTCCGGAGTTGTTTCCCAATGCAGTGTTTTAGCTAAACGGATAAGCTGATTTATGGAATCATCGCTAATTAAAGCATAGTTATCACATTGCAGATAAATAATATCCTTCATCCACATTCCACCCGGAATTTGAGGACTTTTTAAATTGTATTGCCCTTCGGTTGTCTTTTCCAGAATTGCTCCCTCCAAATGCAAAGGATAGATTAAATGCTGTTTCAGCCCATCTCTGCTGTATAAAATCACCTGCTTTTCTTCCGCTTCTGATAAATCCATTAAAATATCACTGAGAAACCAACCTTGTGTTTTTACAAAGGGTTTGGGGTCTTGTTGTAAAGTATATTTTTTCAAGGTTTCCTGCATAAGATAAAAACGACGGGGACGAATCAGCGGTTGAAAATTCTCCAACACAACACGCTCCAAACCTTTTATCCATTGCATTTCTCTTAAAGCAGGAAAAATTAAGCGCAGCATATTTTCCTCAAAAGGAACTCCATCTTGACCTGTAACAAGGTAACTTTCCAGGGAATCAAATTCAGCTTTTTCCAAAGTTACCTGATAGCGGTCTGAGGACTCAAAACGGATGGTAGCAAAATCGCCTAATTTCTGCTGTTTCAACCAAATATCAAAGCGAAAACCCTGCCAGGTGTTAAGACGCACAATTCCATCTTTCTCACGGGTGGTTTTTATTTCCTGCATTTCCTTTTTATACAGTTCAGCATTGTCATAATAATAGCTAATACCTTTAGTATCTATTAGTTCCAAAGATGATAGGGTCAAAATAACTCCAAGTATAGTCCAAAGACACAAATACTTCTTCATTGAATAATCCTTGCTCCCTTTAGCGATTGGTAAATGCCAAAACCAAGATAGCCACCTAAAATACCGGAACTAAATGCTATACAGGTATTGAAAACAATTATCTCAGCCGGCATCCGGAAAAATATGGCGGAAGAAATCAAAGACCCGGTTAAATTGGCACAACCACATAGAAACAAATGCGTTATCAGCTTATCCTTATAGGGCAGCAGCCAAAATAACAGGTCTGCAATAATCCCCGGTGCCGTATATGCCACCAAAGAAAAAGCACCCATCTTTCCTGCCATTCCAATTAGCAATACTAGAATTGACTGTAAAAGACCAAAAAGCGTTCCGGTGAAGGGTTTATCTACAATCACAACTGCTAAAACCAACCAGAGCATATAAAGCCCACCGGTAATAGAACCACCGGGTATTCCCAAAGGAGTGGAAATTAACTTAGTTACAGGATTAATAACCGGCTTAATTGCTATCCCCAAAGCGGCTATGGAAGTTATTATGATTAAGTCCCTTACAGTAAAATGCCGAAAAATACTCATTAGATTAGTTTCTTTAGCGTATTACTTTTCAAATCAAACTGGATAAGCTCAACACCTGCCTCACGAAAGAGTTCTTCCCCTAATTCATCAGGATAGGTTTCGGCAATATAAACGGTTTTGATTTCAGCATTAATAATTAAACGAGCACAAATACTGCAGGGTTGATTGGTACAGTAAAGAATAGCACCCCGAGTAGAAGAACCATTTATAGCAGCTTGAATAATAGCATTTTGTTCAGCATGAACTCCTCTACATAGCTCATGATTTTTTCCCGATGGAACATTTTGCTGCTCTCTTAAACAACCAATTTCTGAGCAATGAGGAACACCTTTAGGGCTGCCGTTATAACCTGTAGCGATAATTTGATTATCCCGAACTAAAACAGCACCTACTTTTCGGCGCAAACAAGTACTGCGCTTGGAAACAAGATATGCCATCTCCATAAAATACTGTTGCCAGGAAGGTCTTTCCACTTTTTTTTCTTCCCTTCTGTTTTTTATATGGCTATTTTTTGCAAGACCTGCTTTCTGTCAAGATGGAAGGTCAACAAAAGATTTTTTCTCTTCATAAAGGGAAAAGAGAAATGAAGTAACTTGGGTCTATTAACTCAGAGCAGGGAATATAAAGTGGAAAAGAATATAATAAAACATCCCCTGTTCTTTTGTCTGTGTTATCTAGGAGAGATCTTTATAATAAATCAGGGTTGCTGTCTATTTTATCATCTCACTATTTTATTTTACCATCATCATTTTGTGGCACTGGCTTTTTCCTTTGGTTTCTAAACGCACAAAATATATTCCGCTGGCAAGAGAACAGCCATTAGCATCAGTTCCCTTCCAAAGCAAGGTATGATGACCTTTAGAAAGTATCTCATTACAAAGATTCGTAATTTTCTGCCCTTTTACATCATAGATATTTACGGTCACCTCTCCACTTTCCGGAAGAATAAAACT
>CAZIRN010000158.1:0-5902 GCA_964541495.1 uncultured Rikenella sp.
CTCTTAAAGGTATCAGGCTGTAAAAAGGATGGCGGTTTGGCCGTTCCAGAATATTATCCCGATCGGCAAGCTGGGCTACACGGTTCATCACACCAACAGTAATCTTTTTTCCGCAAACAGGGCATATTTCGTTATGTTGCAGTGTTTCGAGGGGGCTCCAGCGTATTCCGCACTTTCTATGTCCGTCGAAATGATATTTTCCTTCCTGTGGAAATAAATTTACTGTGCCCTTGAAATTATCAGGATTTCCTGATTTAAGAGCATTTATAATCCCTTTATATGAAAGGTCTGCGTCAAGGAGATTTGCATTTCGTCCGAGCTTATCAGGCGAATGAGCGTCTGAATTGGCTATCAGGATATATTTGTCAAGAAAACTGCACATCCAGTTCATAGGCGGATCGCTTGAAAGACCCATTTCAACCGCGGAGATATATTCCGACAGATCTTCAAAACATTCGACGACTGAATCAAATCCTGATTTTGACCCGAGTATTGAAAACCATGGTGTCCAGATATGTGCCGGTACAAAGAAAATGTCTCCTGAAACGTCGAGGCACAATTCAAGAAGGTCCCTGCTGTCCATTCCGATTACAGGCCTGCCGTCGGAAGTAATGTTAAATCCAAGAGATGCCAGTTTATTTTGTATTTTTTCAGCGGCATCGAATGATGGAGCAAAGACTAAACTATGTATTTTTCTGACCTCTCCTTTTTTCTTATAGATATTGCTTATCTCTGTTGTAAGTATAAACCTGGCATCTCCTTCAACGGGCAGCATATTTCTCTTTTTATTTTCCTGTTTCAGCCGGAAAAGCCCTTCTTCAGCAGGCTCGAGTTGCTCCTTTAGTTCCTGGAGCCATCCCGGATGTGTAAAATCACCTGTGCCTGTTACTTTAATGCCTTTTAAACCTGCCCAGTAATCAAGTGAATAGGGGCTAAGCTCCTTGCTTGTAGCCAGTGAAAAATGTGAATGTATATGAAAATCGCCGATGAATTTCATCTGGTAGAAATTTAAAAACTAAATATATAAAGAATCTTTTTGGCTTATTTATTCTATGTTGTATTTTTCAGGTTTATAAAAAAATCTATTTAAAAATCGAAAAATGTCAGTAGATTGTGCAGTAACTGATTTTTTTGTTTTTTTTAACAATTCTTTAAAATTTTCTTAAAAGAAACATTCAATGCAACAGATAAATTTGCAACGACTTTTATTAAATTATGATTCGTTTTTTGAAATGAATATTTAAATTTGGAGCCCTGATTTGCATTTTCATATAAAAATGGAGGATTTAAATTTATGAAACGGTTTTCTTTTTATGCCGTACTATTTTTTATGGCTTTATTTAACGTAACCTATGCATCTGAGCAAGACAGTGTACAACTTTATACGCCCCATACAAAAATTATGGCAACGCCTGGGGAATCGCTCGATTACACGATCACTGTAATAAATAACAGCAGTGAAATTAAAAATATTGACTTATCGGTTACCGGCTTGCCTGCCGGCTGGACTTATGCTCTTAAATCCGGGACATGGAGTATAAAACAGATATCTGTTCTTCCAAAAGAGAAACAGATTGTTTCACTTAGGATTGAAGTACCTCTGAAAGTTAATAAAGGTACATACCGGTTCAGTTTTGTTGGCGGAAAATATTATACTTTGCCGATGGAAATAACTGTTACTGAGCAGGGTATTTTCAAAACAGAATTTACAACCGAGCAGAATAATATGCAGGGAAATTCGAACTCGACTTTCACTTTTAATGCCACGCTTCGTAATCGTACCGCTGATAAGCAGCTTTATGTTTTTAATGCTTATGCTCCACGGGGATGGAATGTTACATTCAGGTCGAATTATCAGGCAGTTACATCGGTTAATGTTGAACCAAATACGAACCAGTCAATTACGATTGAAATAAAGCCTCCTGAGAAAATCGAAGCAGGCAAATATACTATTCCCGTATCGGCTTCAACCGGAAATACATCTGCAAATCTTGATCTTGAAGTTGTAATCACAGGCACTTATGGTATTGAGCTTACAACATCTACAGGATTGCTTAGCACAAAAGTAACGGCAGGTAAAGAGAAACGCATTGACCTGATTGTTAACAATACCGGTACTGCTGAGCTTGCCGGGATTAAACTTAACTATTCAGGTCCGGTTAACTGGAGTATGGATTTTGATCCTAAAAGTATTGACAAAATCCCGGCCGGACAGTCGGCAAATGTTGTGGCAAAACTCAAGGTTGATAAAAAAGCCATTCCCGGCGATTATATGGCGAATATTGATGCAACCACACCTGAGGCAACTTCAAAAATATCTTACAGGGTAACTGTAGAGACCCCTTTATTATGGGGCTGGATTGGAATATTAATAATATTGGCGGCAATAGGAGTTGTTTATTATCTGTTCCGGAAGTACGGAAGGAGGTAAACCGTGGGTGAGAATATTATTGAATTGGTTAACCTGACCAAAAAGTATGGCGATTTTACGGCAGTTGATGCTTTAAACCTTTCTGTTAAGAAAGGCGAGGTTTTTGGCCTTCTCGGGCCAAACGGAGCAGGTAAATCAACTACCATACTTATGCTGCTTGGACTTACTGAACCTACTTCAGGTTCAGTAAGGGTGTGTGATATTAATCCTGTCACAAATCCTATAGAGGTCAAAAAGAGAGTAGGTTATCTCCCCGAGGATGTGGGGTTTTACTATCAGATGACAGGCTGGGAAAATCTAATGTTCACTGCAAGGCTAAACTCGCTTACCGGAAGTGAATCTGCTGCAAGAGTTGATTCCTTGCTTGAGAGGGTCGGGTTACAGGATGCAAGAAATAAAAAAACCGGACAATATTCTCGTGGAATGCTTCAACGTCTTGGCCTTGCTGAAGTTTTGATAAAAAATCCTGAAGTTATCATTCTCGATGAGCCTACACTCGGCATTGACCCGACCGGCGTGGTCGAACTTCTGCAGTTGATTGTCAGGCTTAGCAAAGAAGGCGGAATCACTGTACTTTTTTCATCACACCACCTTCATCAGGTTCAGGAGGTATGCGACAGGGTTGGAATTTTCGTTGGAGGAAAACTTATTGCCGAAGGTAACCTTCAGGAGCTGTCTCAAAAACTTTTTACCGGCAGTCCATTTGTTATTGAGGCAGGTGTATTATTCGACAACATAAATTATGATAATAAAAGCCCTGAAGAATGGTTGTTCGAAATCCTTAAGAAAATTGATGGAATTATTGCAGTCAAACCTTGCAGTAATGGTTTTAATATTGAATGTCTGAGGGATGCAACAACGGAGATTGCACGGGCCATTGTTGAATCAGGAGCAGGATTAAACTACCTGAACAAGAAAGAATACGGTCTGGATGAGATTTATTATCGTTATTTTGAAGGGGGGAAAAACCATGAATAATCATGAAGGAGAAGCTGGTTCATCGGTCGGAAAGATGTCGGGAAAGTCCAGGAATATCTTTTCACGCTTTAAAGGCCCTGCCTTTTACAAGGCCGACAACAGGGTTATTCATCCGTTTAATGTGATTGTTCAGAAAGAGATTTCCGATCAGGTAAGAAGCTGGCGCTTCATTATACTGGTGGTAATCATCTCGCTTACCTGTCTGGGATCGATGTATACGGCACTCGCAAACATAAAAAGTGCCATTAAACCAAATGATCCTGAAGGCACTTTTTTGTTTCTGAAAATATTTACAGTATCCGACGGGATTATGCCATCATTTGTGGTATTCATAGGATTCCTTGGTCCGTTACTTGGCATAAGTCTGGGTTTCGATACTATCAATTCAGAGCAGAACGAGAGGACCCTCAGCAGGATACTGTCTCAGCCTATACACAGAGATTATCTTCTGAATGCAAAGTTTGTGGCAGCTCTGACAGTTATAAGTGTTATGTTCTTTGCACTCGGCTTACTTGTGATAGGATTCGGACTTATAACAGTAGGAATTCCTCCGACACCCGATGAGTTTTTGCGTATAATTTTCTTTATAATTATAAGTATTGTTTATGTGGCTTTCTGGCTCAATCTTTCAATATTTTTTTCGGTGATATTCCGCCAGCCTGCAACGTCGGCCCTTTCAGGAATAGCTATATGGCTATTTTTCTCTGTTTTTTACAGTATGATAGTTGACCTGATAATGAAAGGTATGGTTCCGCAAGGCCTTGCAACTGAAAATCAGATTATCAACTTCGAGATGTTGAGACTGAATCTATTGAAACTTTCACCAAGTGAGCTTTTTAGTGATGCCACAACAACACTATTGATGCCAGGAGTGAGAAGTCTTGGACCATTGTCAATGATACAGATTATTGGTACTATACCTGGGCCTCTTCCGTTCGGACAGAGTCTTCTTCTTGTTTGGCCACAGATAACCGGTCTTATCGCCGGCACAATTATATGTTTCATACTGTCCTATATTTTCTTCATGCGGAAGGAAATACGGTCGAGGTAAAAGTGTTTAGGCAATCTTTAAAAGTAAAAGGATATTCTCCAGGTTCAGGAGTTTTTTATTACTTGCCTAAACGGGTTCGACGTGAATCGTGACATTAAGATTTTTGAATTGATCTTTGAGCTTTTCCTCAATCATATCGCAGTAATTATGCGAGTTTTCAACTGATTCTTCTTTTGGTATTGAAATATGAAGATCGACAAAAAGATAATTGCCTGCAGCCCTTGTTCTTAGTTCGTGATAATGAACGCCAAGGTCATTGAGGGTTTCCTTTAAAGTGGTAATATCATTATCAGGCCATGATACATCAAGAAGCGGACTGAAAGCTTTTTTCAGAAGCTGGAATGATTCCCACAGGATTAACAGGGCGACTGCCATAGCGGTAACGGAATCAATCCATTTTATATCGGTAATGATTATTAATCCAAGGCCGGCAGCAACACCAAGTGAGGTATAAACGTCGGTTTTCAGGTGCAGTGCATCGGCTTCGAGAGCAATAGAACCTGTTTTTTTTGCCGTTCTGTAAAGCTGCCATGATACAAAAGTATTGACAAGGCCGGAAACAATCATCACCAAAAGTCCAACCCATACCATTTCAAGTTCAGGAGAACCACTTGTAATTCTCTTTATTGCTTCTAAAATAATCCATCCTGCAGCAATGAATATGAGAATAGCTTCAATAACTCCTGATATATTTTCCACTTTGCCATGACCGTAGGGATGACGGGAATCCGGCGGATTATCTGACACCCGGACGGAAAAGAAAGCAATTATTGCAGCAATAAGGTCCATTGATGAATGGATTGCTTCGGATATAATACTTACCGAGCCGCTTAGTAATCCGGCAATTAGTTTCATAGTTATAAGGAAAGTGTTCGATGCTACTGAAAGCCGGGCAACTTTTACTTTTATTGCTTTATTACTAAGTACTTGCTCCATTTCCATGTTGTGTTTGAATGTTGAAGTCAATAATTTGGTAAAAATAATAAAGTTACAAAAAATTCAGACTTCGACAATTTTGTAGTTTCTTGTTCCAAGTCCGATTTTTTCGGCATGTTCGAGGCCGGATTCCCATCGGGTATTTGGATTTGCCAATAAGAATTTGTTTTGATTTTGCAGGTTTTCTCCCTCTACTTTTTCGGAAATTATGCTTCCCTTCAATGCCGGTGCGGCATTTACCATATCCACACAGACCTGGTCGAGAGCGACCGGGTCGAAAGAAGCCGCAATCCCAATGTCGGGCACTATGGGGTAGTCGTTAAAGTCACAGCAGTCGCACAGTGGCGATACATCCATAATAAAACTTACATGGAATGACGGTTTGTCCTTAACGACTGCAAAGGCATATTCAGCGATTCTTTTAGTTACAATTTCAGATGCATTCTGCCACACCACTCTTGAGGCATCGTATTGGCAGACTGCTATGCATTGTCCGCAGCCTGTGC
>CAZIRN010000159.1:0-5849 GCA_964541495.1 uncultured Rikenella sp.
CTCACCTGTTCATTCATTTGAATAAGCTTATTCTCAACAGTATCGAGTATACCATTGATAACATCAGAGTCGATATTACCTTTATAATAAAGGATAACATCGCCGCTCTGCTGCTCTAAAAGGTAATTTTCTATATTAAAACTCATTTGAGCTTTGTTGAAAAAGATGAGTTTTTACATCTAACAATAATAAAATCCAAAGTAACTAATATTTCTTTATCCCATTTGCTTAACATGCAAATAATTTGACGAAAATATAAAAAATGTATTTCAACACTCGATTTTCAAAAGATAATTTTTGTTTTTTCTTCTTTTTATTTTCTTAAAAATAAGAATTTTTTAAATAAAAATAGCGTTGTTGTTTAGTCAAAATTATTCTTTTTAAATCAGTATCCGAGAATTCTTCTATACTCCTTCTGGTCGTTAAAAAGATTCAAGGCTCTGTTGATTTCGCTGTCGTTTTCATTAATAATTAAGAAATAACCGTTCGATTGCCAGAAAGTATTTGCAACCAGGGCTTTCAATATTTTTAAAATCTCATTTTTTGAGATGTTAAACTGGTTTTCATCATATTTAATGCCTGCTTCATTTCCCATTTTTACGAACCAGGCAATATCATCATCTGAAAATTCAAATTTTCCCCTGAAGTCTTCAAGACCTTTATATTCCGACAATATTTTATTCCTATTTTTATCGGTATATTCAAGAATAAACGAATTGAAAATTTCTTTACTGCGAAGTTCTATATAATAATCAGTTATCCAGGATGTGTCGGCAGAAACAAATACATCGGGCATTACACCTCCTCCGCCATAAACTGTTCTTTTATTTACAAGAGTATAAAACCTTAAAGAATCAGGAAGTTTAATATTATCGGCATTAAAACGTTCTCCGTTTTTAAATCTTTTCAGGTAATTTTCAATATATTTTGCATACCCTTCTCCATAAGGGCTCTGAATTGAGCGTCCTGTTGGGGTATAGTACCTTGCAATAGTAAGTCTTATTTGTGAACCATCGTTAAGTGGAAAACTATTTTGCACAAGACCTTTTCCAAAAGTTCTTCTGCCTGCAATAATTCCGCGGTCCCAGTCTTGAATTGCACCGGCAAATATTTCGCTTGCTGATGCAGAAGTTTCATCAGTCAGTACCACGAGATTGGCTTTTGTAAGCAGTCCTTTACCGTTCGACTTAAAATCCTCGCGTGGTGCTTTTCGGCCTTCCATGTAAACAACAAGTTTTTCTCCTTCAAGAAACTGATTTGCAAGTGCCACTGCAGCAATCATGTATCCTCCAGGGTTGCCTCTAAGATCTATTATTACATTTTTCAAAATTTTTGTTTTCAGTGAATCAAGTCCATCCTGAAATTCCTTTTCAGTTGTTGCGGAAAATTTGTTGAATTTAAAATAAGCTGTTTCAGAGTTGAGCATATATGCCGCATCCATACTATTAATAGGTATTTTATCGCGAGTTATCGTGAAATCATAAAAACCCTTTGCATTTGGCCTGAACACAACTATGTCCACTTTTGTACCCTTAGGTCCCATAAGCCTGTTTTTTACTCCGGCTGTAGAAATTCCTATTCCTGTAACGTTTTCTCCGTTTATTTTGATAATTCTGTCTCCGGCCTTTAGTCCAACTCTTTCCGAAGGGCTGTTTTTTATAGGTTCAATAACAATGATAGTATCATGGAGAATATTGAACTGTATTCCTATTCCCTCAAAGTTACCGATAAGCTGTTCATTCATCTCCTTAACATCTTTTGCCGAAATATAGGTGGAATGAGGATCGAGTGAACGGAGCAAGTCAATGATTACCTTTTCAGTAAGTGAACCAAGGTTTACGGTATCTACATAAAAAGCATCTATCAGGCTTAGGGTTCTTGCAATCTTAAGAGTGTTTTCATTCAGTAATTGTGCACTTATGTTGCAGTAAAAACCGGAAAAAATCAATAATCCTGCGATGAAACATTTCAGCTTTTTCATTTTTATAATAATTGTTTGTCCGAAAAATTTACCTGTTATTTTATCTTTAATTCAATATTGAAAATCATTTTCTTGCAAGCAAAATTCATTCCCATTCAATAGTTGATGGTGGTTTTGAAGTAATATCGTAAACAACTCTGTTTATTCCTTTGACTTTATTTATTATTTCATTAGCCACATAACCAAGGAATTCATAAGGAAGATGGGAAAAATCTGCTGTCATTCCATCTATTGAAGTGACAGCCCGAAGCAATGCCGCATTTTCATAAGTGCGTTCATCCCCCATAACTCCAACACTTTTAACAGGAAGGAGTATTACTCCGGCCTGCCATACTTTATCGTAAAGATAATTTTTCTTCAATGCCTCATTGAATATCTCATCGGCATCCCGCAACATGTTTAGCTTCTCCACCGTCACTTCGCCCAGAATTCTGATTGCCAGACCGGGGCCGGGGAAAGGATGCCTGTTCAGTATAATATCAGGAATGCCAAGCGATTTCCCCACGTTCCTCACTTCGTCCTTAAAAAGTAGTCGTAGTGGCTCGATAACCTTAAGGTTCATTTTTTCGGGCAGTCCGCCGACATTATGATGCGACTTTATTTTGGCCGAAGGTCCGCTGACCGAAACCGATTCTATTACGTCAGGATATATGGTTCCCTGTGCAAGCCATTTAACATTTTTGATTTTTTGTGCTTCTTTTTCGAAAACTTCAATAAAAGTTGCCCCTATTATCTTTCTTTTGCATTCCGGGTTGCTTACTCCTGCAAGCCTTTCGAGAAAGATATCAGAAGCCTCAATTCCTCTGACATTAAGTCCCATTCCCAAATACGATTCGAGCACTATCCGATATTCGTTCTTTCTCAGCAGTCCGTTATCCACAAATATGCATATAAGATTTCTGCCTATTGCATTGTTGAGAAGAACAGCGGCTGTGGTGGAATCAACGCCACCGGAAAGGCCAAGGATAACATTCTCTTCAGGCGCTATCTTTTGCCGTAGATGGTATATCGAGGATTCGATGAATGATTCCGGTGTCCAGTTTCCTTTACACCGGCATATTCCTTTAACGAAATTATCTAAAATGGTTTGTCCTTTCTCGGTATGATATACCTCAGGATGAAACTGGATTCCCCATGTTGGTTCTCCTTCTATTTTATAGGCTCCGCAATTAATGCCGGCAGTTGAGGCTATTATTTTATAATTATCAGGAAGCTTTGTAATAGTGTCACTATGTGACATCCATACTTGTGTACTGGATGAAATTCCTTTGAGAAGAGGATCATGTTTATCAATAATATTCAGGAACGCCCTTCCATATTCTCTATTTTCTGAGGGAAGGACTTCTCCTCCGTAATAATGCACCAGATATTGAGCTCCATAACATATCCCAAGCACAGGCAAGTAGCCTTTTATTCCTTTCATATCCGGGCGAGGAGCATTTACATCTATCACAGAAAAAGGGCTTCCCGAAAGTATAACACCTTGTACAGTTTCGTCGGGTTCTGGAAAATTGTTACAAGGATATATCTCGCAATATACATTTAGCTCTCTTACTCTGCGGGCAATAAGTTGTGTATATTGTGAACCGAAATCAAGTATTAAAATTTTCCCCTGCACCTGCGGAATTTCTATTTTTTACATTGTAAATATAACCAACTCTCAAACGCTTTTATTATTATCAGTTATCATGTATGTTTTACCGTCTTCGGCAGGAAATGTAGTCGGAAATATTTCTCTTGCCTGTTCAACGAGCACTTCAATATTTTTATATCTTGATGAAAAATGGCCTATTATCAGGGTGCCAGCTTCTGCCTCGAAAGCTACTCTTGCGGCATCAGTGGCAGTTGAATGACCGGTTAGTTCGGCAAGGTCGCGCAGGTCATTCCCAAAAGTGGCCTCATGATAAATCAGATCCGTACCTTTCACATAAGAGGAAAGTTGTTTAAAATAACTTGTATCGCTGCAATAGGCGTAAGAAAGAGGTTTTGGAGGAGGAATTGTGATCTCTTCATTTTTGATAATTGTGCCGTCTTCCATTACAAGGTCCTCGCCTTTTTTTATAGCAGTCATTTTTGAAATCGGTATTTTATAAACTTCTATCAACTCCTTACGGATTTTGCGGCCTTCTTTCTTTTCACTGAACAAAAAACCAAAAGCCGGAATTCTGTGCCTGAGAGGGAAAGTTGTAACAGTCAAACATTTATCATCCAGAATAACTGAGAAATTTTTACCATTCAGCTCTGTGAAAATTACTTCAAAACCGAGTTTTATATCGAAATCTTCGAGGTATGATTTCAATATTTTTTTGAAATTAGCCGGAGCATAAATATTTAAAGGCAGAGATCTGCCCATCAGGCTGAAAGTGGAAAGCAGCCCGAACAATCCGAAAATATGGTCACCATGCAAATGGCTTATAAAAATATGGTTTATTTTGCTGAACTTAATTCCGCATTTTCTCATCTGCATCTGGGTTCCTTCACCGCAGTCTATTAAATATAACCGCTCATGTGCACAAAGAACATGAGCGGAAGGATTTCTTTCAGAAGTCGGTAATGCGGAACTACTACCCAGAATGGTAAGTTTCATTTTATTTCGCAGAACCGGCGATCTAAGATATCATCTTTTCAGCCTCATCAACTGTGCCGGTTATGTTAAGCACCGTATCGAGCTGTGAAATAGTGATAAGCCGTTCCACGGCTTCATTTAAGCCGCACAGAACAAAAATACCACCTGCATTTTTACACAATCTATTAGCCACCAGAATGGCACTGAGACCTGAAGAATCACAGTATTGACATTTGCCGAGATCAAGGATGATATTCTTTTCACCCTTTCCCGAAACAAGTACAAGTTCGGATTTCAGTGCAGGAGCTATGTGAGTATCAAGCTTCTCGGTCTGAATCTGAATCAGTGTACTGTTGTTGCGGTTTTCAATATTGAAATCCATAAGATAGATTTTAAAGCTTAAATTTAAGCTTTTTTTCTATTTTTCGGAATTTTTTTCTGTTTTTCTTCTAATTCTTCTTTAATAGATGCAAGATCAGTTATATCGCCGAGTGTTGTTTTTTCTATAGCAGATTTTGAATTCTTTACAGATTTCTTTTTTGTTTCTGCCTTATGTTTTTTCCCCATTGTCTCTCCCTCTTTCTTCTCATCTTCATATACCTTGCTGTGAGAAACAATTATTTTTTTTGCTGATTTGTTAAATTCCACGACTTTGAACATAAGTTTTTCATCAACTTTTGCCATCGTGCCGTCAGCTTTTATCAGTTGTTTCGGAGTTGCAAATCCTTCAATTCCATATGGAAGAGCAATAATGGCACCCTTATCGAATAATTCAACTATTGTACCTTCATGGAGCGAATCAACAGTAAAAATTGTTTCAAATACATCCCATGGATTTTCCTCAAGCTGTTTGTGTCCAAGACTTAAACGCCGGTTTTCTTTGTCAATTTCCAGAACAACAACTTCAATTTCAGCATCAATTGAAGTAAACTCTGCAGGGTGTTTTATCTTTTTTGTCCACGAAAGGTCTGAAATATGAATAAGGCCGTCAACACCCTCTTCTATTTCAACAAATACTCCGAATCCGGTGAAATTTCTAACGCGTGCCTTATGTCTGGTTCCTACGGCATATTTTTCTTCAATATTCTGCCACGGATCGGGCTTTAGCTGTTTCATCCCGAGCGACATCTTTCTTTCTTCACGGTCGAGAGTCAGTATAACTGCTTCAACCTCATCGCCTACCTTAAGAAATTCCTGGGCGCTTCTGAGGTGCTGCGACCATGACATTTCAGATACATGAATAAGTCCTTCCACTCCAGGCGCTATCTCCACAAAAGCACCATAATCGGCTAAAACCACCAC
>CAZIRN010000160.1:0-5818 GCA_964541495.1 uncultured Rikenella sp.
AGAACGTCGTGAGACAGTTCGGTCCCTATCTGTTGTGGGCGTTGGAGATTTGAGAAAATCTGACACTAGTACGAGAGGACCGTGTTGGACAGACCTCCGGTGTACCTGTTGTGGCGCCAGCCGCACCGCAGGGTAGCTGTGTCTGGAAGAGATAAGCGCTGAAAGCATATAAGCACGAAGCTCATTTCAAGATGAGATCTCCCTTAAGGGTCGTCGCAGACTACGACGTTGATAGGCTGCAGGTGTAAAGACGGTAACGTCAAAGCCGAGCAGTACTAATTACCCGTGAACTTTCTGAGTACTCTTTTATTGCCCCTCTTAACCAGCATGTCTTAAAATATTAAAAACCTTAAGGTGACTATAGCGACGGGGAACCACCTCTTACCATTCCGAACAGAGAAGTTAAACCCGCCAGCGCCAATGGTACTGCATCAAGCGGGAGAGTAGGTCGTCGCCGACTTAAATATAAGTCCTGCCTCTTCAGGCAGGACTTTTTTATTTTATTTTAATAAAGCGGGAAAAGAAGGTTGATTCAGAGATAACCATTTTCGATTTCGTAAATTATCCTTTCTACCATAGCATCCTCACCATCAGGATCATATTTTGCTTTCAGATTAGTGCCAAAAATACGAGCAACCCCCTGCCAGAAGGCGGCGGTGATACTTCCTGCATATTTCTTTATGAGATCATACGATGAGTTCTGGGTCTCCCTGTCAATAAGCTTAATAAGCAATTTACCCTGAGCAAACGTCAGACTTCTCATATCATCTTCATATTCCCTGAACAATTCATCTTCAAACTTTTTGATGTATCTCCTCCTTTCCCTTTCATCTGTAATCTTTTCAAGATCAGCATTAACTTCATCAAGTTTTACTCTAACTATCAGAGTATAAGGGTATACTCTCCTTACATCATATTCAAGCTTGTCATAACGTCGTGATTTCGCCTTCGAGATATTCTTACGATCACCAGGAATGGTTATCTCCTTTATCTCCATCTCAGGCAATGTTTCGCCATCTCTATAGATATTCTGAAGAACAATAAACCCCCTGGGCAGAGTGTCAGATTCTATTATGCCGGTATCCAGGCTACTAACGCTCTGACCATAAATCTTAACCGATAATAGAAACAATATAAATATTAGCGCACTCTTTTTCAACAATTCAATTTTTTACAAAATTAAATATTTTAACTTTTAAGATAACCACTTCACTTATTCCAAAATTGTGCCATGATTTAAATTATGACATTATTTAAAAAGATTTTTTTCATTTGTTTTCTTTGAACTATTCGATATTTTTGTTAAAAATACAAATCATGAATCTTCAGGTTGAAGATTTGAACGACGAATCACGTTTTAGACATCTTCTGACTCTTTCATACGACGAAATTGCTTTTTTTGTTCTTGAGTATATCAGAAGAAAATCGGCAATAACTCTTTTTTTCTGGTCGGTCTGCCTTATTTTTCTGGGAATTGCAATTGTGGTAAGAATCAATATCGCAGGATATTATGAATGGTTGCGGATTTTTTACCATTCCCTTATAGGAATAATACTGCTGCCACTTGCAATTATTATTCCTCATGAATTTCTTCATGCTGCTCCATTCTTCATTGCAGGTGCACGGAATATAAGAGTAGGCGCAGATTTGCGCCAGTTTATATTTTATGTTACCGTACACAGGCAGGTAATTACACCCGGAAAATTCAAACTCGTTGCATGGTTCCCCTTTGTTATCGTAACACTAATCACACTGGTTTTAATCTATTTTTTACCCGGATTATGGAAATGGAGCCTTTCACTGTTTCTTTTTTTCCATACTACAATGTGTGCCGGCGACTTTGGTATGCTGAATTACTATTATATCAACAGACCAAGAAAAATCTTATCGTGGGATGATGCAGACAGAAAGGAAGCTTATTTTTATGAAGAAATATGAAGGGAGATGGATGACGGAAGAAGATGGCAATTGGAAGTTAGGAAATGAAAAATGCAAATTGTAAATTGCAAAATAAAAAATCAGAAAAATGTCCAACAATTAAAAGGTTATAAAGGAAACAAAATCTAAACAATTTTTTATGAAAAAGATACTTATTATTAGTTTACTGCTTTTGCAGGCGACTCTGGCTGGTTACAGTCAGCGGAAAATTGTGAATCTCCCGGATCTTCCGGGCTATGTAACATTAAAATGTGATTTTCACACACATACTGTCTTTTCTGACGGTAATGTATGGCCGACAGTACGCGTTTCAGAAGCTTATCGCGACGGACTTGATGCTATAGCCATAACCGATCATATTGAATATCATCCAAGAATGGATTATATTCCCACAGATCATAATGCCGCATGGAAAATTGCCCAGAGCGCTGCCCTTGAATCCAATATTATTCTTATTCACGGTGCAGAAATTACGCGTTCTATGCCGCCGGGTCATCTTAATGCCCTTTTCATAACCGATGCTAATGCTTTAGTAAAAGACTCGGTTTATGATGCCATTGAAGCAGCAATTATACAGGGAGCATTCATTCAATGGAATCATCCCGGCTGGAAATCTCAGGAACCTGACGGAATTCCTAAGCTTTATAACATTCATAAACGACTTCTTAAAAACGGCTGGATACATGGAATAGAGTTTTTCAATGATTCGGAATATTATCCAAATGTTCTGGAATGGTGCAAAGAATACAAACTCACCGTTCTTGCCAACAGTGATGTTCATGGGATTATAAGTGAAATTTATTCTGCTGCTGAGGGCTCACATCGTCCAATGACACTTGTTTTTGCCAAAGAGAGGACGTCCGAAAGCCTGAAGGAGGCTCTGTTTGCTGGCCGAACACTCGTATGGTTCGGAAACACTCTTGCCGGCAAAGAAGAATTTGCAAAACCTTTCTTCTACCAGTGTATTAGTTCGGGTAAAAGGTTCTATGACACAGCCAAAAATATTTATTTCGAAATTACTAATAAATCGGATATACCTTTTGTCCTTGTTAACGGCCCAAAAGGAGCACCGGCTTCAATAACACTTGGTGCAAAATCAGTAACACGAGTTGTGATTCCTAAAACTTTCACAGGCGCTCTTGTATATGACGCCAAAAATATCATTACAGGTACAAATGAAGTAATGAAAGTTGAATTAAAATACTAATATACAGATTAGAATTTTACTTTTACAATTTTCAGTATATCATCTTCCTGAGTTACAGGTTTTATCCTGAATGAATATTCATATTCATTCTCGAGTAGCCTGTATTGCGGATGAATCATGGCTCCCCATGAGTCGTCCCCGCCCACTCCCATCTGTCCAAGGTCTACATTCAGATTTACCAGATCGCGAGGCTTAACATCAATAGTATGAGTGTTGGCCGTTTTTGCATCAGGCCGGTACTGAGAAAGTTTACCTGGCGATTCAAAATCATCATGAATATTATTCAGTGCTGAAAAACATATCAATGGTTTCCCCTGAAAAAGTAGTCCGGTGCCAGCATCATCAGTTAGTGTAAGCCATCGGGTATCGGTCTTGTATCCGTTTTCCTGAGGTCTGATATAAGGCACATACTGGTCTGCAACAGTATTTTCATAAAGCCCGACAAAAGCTGAAGTCTTGCGGTCGGCATAGTTTTCATGAGGCCCCCTGCCGAGCCATCTGAGATTTGAAAATGACGCCGGTAACTGCATCTGCATACCCATCCTTGGAAGTTCGGGAACTTTACTGTTTACTTTTTTAAGATTGTTTCTGACAATAATATCTCCTGTACTATAAACAGTGAATTCCGATAAATAATCAGCAATTTTAGTACTGTCAGACGCAGGAATATCGTACCTGAAAGTCACCACAACCTTATCCATTTCGGGCTGTGAAATATCGGCTTTTTTAGCAATCGCTCTCTCGCCTGCTTTCTTCCATACTCCAAACCTCTGCACCATGTTGTAACCATAATCATTATCAGTCGGTGGCCTCCAGAAATCAGGTTCAGTACCTTTAAGCAGATATTCCTTCTCCCTGAAAACGATAGATTCCAATGAGCCTTTCTGCAGGTCGAATGTTATCCTGACATTGTTCCCCTTTATCTCCAGTTTTTGCCCCTTTGTCTCAGTTTGAAGAACTGAAAGAGGGTCCCGCGGCATTATAGCGGAAGGTTCTTTCGAGACAGGAATGGCAATTTGCTCTGCTGCATAGATATGTCCTTCAGGAAGAATACCCCATGAATCGGATCGTAAGGCTCTCAAATTCAGAAAATATTCTGCACCTTCAACAGGTTGAAAATTCGAAACCGGTATTGACACAACTGTTTCGCTATGGGGTAAAAGCACGGGTATCCTGAAGCTTCCCGACTGCATAACCGAACCATCTGAAACGATTTCCCATTCAAAATTGAAATGTGACAATTCAGTAAAATCATATTTGTTTTTTATCTTTATCAGACCTTTGTTTATATCGGCCGGTTTAAATCCAATGTATTGATAAACTTTCTTTACTTCATAAAGGGCGGGGTGCGGAGTTCTGTCTGGCCATACAAGTCCGTTGATACAGAAATTACCGTCGCTTGTTATCCCTTCGGGTCCGAAATCACCTCCGTATGCCCAGAATTTTTCTCCTGCTTCATTAGTTTTCAAAAGGCCCTGGTCAACCCAGTCCCAGATAAATCCTCCCTGAAGCTTCGGGTATTTTTCAATAACATCCCAGTAATCCTGAAGGTTGCCTGAACTGTTACCCATTGCATGAGCATATTCACATAAAATCAAAGGTCTGTCATTCTTTTCATCCCTGGCATAATTCTCAAGGTATTCTATTCGGGCATACATCGGGCACCATATATCGGTATGCCTCTCAGTGACATTAGTAATCTTTTCAGCTCTTTCATACTGTACGGGTCTTGTTTTATCCCGTTCTTTAATCCATTTATAAGCATTCAGGAAATTGTGTCCGTCGCCCGCTTCATTTCCCATTGACCAGATGATAATTGAAGGGTGATTTTTATCTCTTTCCACCATGCGCATAATACGATCAATATGAGCATTATACCACTCAGGTTTATCTGCCAGTGTCACATCTTTATCATATCCTATTCCATGCGATTCAATATTTGCTTCATCAATGAGATAAAGACCATATTTATCACACATCTGATACCACAACTCCTGTTGCGGATAATGAGAAGTTCTTACAGCATTTATATTGAAGCTCTTCATGGTTCTTATATCCTTCAGTATAGTGGCTTCATCAATAACATGCCCTGTAACGTCATGATGTTCATGAAGGTTAACGCCTTTTAAGTAAATCGGTACGCCATTAACCAGGAGTTGTGAGTTTTTTATTTCAACATTACGGAATCCTATTTTTGTCCCGACACTTTCGAGGTTCTTTCCTTTTTGGTCTTTGATACTGATTATCAGAGAATAAAGATTTGGCGTTTCAGCCGACCATTTTTTCACATCAGGTATATCCTGAACAAATTCAGCGACAGCCTTTCCATCGGAAACTGTAATATCAACTTTATCCTGAAACAGTTTCTGTTCGGCATTAATCAATGACACTTCAGCCGAAACCGGATAATTTTCTTTTTGTTTTCCGGAAATCAAAACCTCAAGTTCAAATTTTCCTGTTGAAAAGTATTCGGTATCAAGAGCTGCAATTACGAAAAAATCATTTATATAAGTATCTGGCCTTGCATGGAGAAAAATACTCCTTTGTATTCCGCTTAGCCTCCAGAAATCCTGATCTTCGAGATAGCTTCCATCGCTCCATCTGTAAACTTCGACAGCAATGCTGTTTTTGCCTTTCTTCACAAAAGGGGTGACATTAAACTCAACAGGAGTT
>CAZIRN010000161.1:0-1661 GCA_964541495.1 uncultured Rikenella sp.
TTCGGAATAGCTTTTGACATTTACTCGCGCACCACAAATAAAATTCATTATGAAACAGCTTCGGAATTTTTTCTGAACCTTTATAATAAAGGCGTGTTCATTGAGAAAATCTCGCTTCAGTATTATGACAATGAAGCAGACTGTTTTCTTGCCGACCGGTATATTGTCGGGACATGTCCTAATTGTCATTATGAAAATGCTTATGGCGATCAGTGCGAAAAATGCGGCACTTCTCTCAGTCCGTCGGATCTTATTAATCCGCGTTCCACTATAAGCGGCAGTGAACCTGTGCTTAAAGAAACGCGTCACTGGTACCTGCCTCTCGATAAGTATGAATCCTGGCTCAGGAATTGGATTCTTGAAGAGCATAAAGAATGGAAACCAAATGTCTATGGTCAGTGCAAATCATGGCTCGACCAGGGTCTTCAGCCCAGAGCCGTTAGCCGCGACCTCGACTGGGGTATACCTGTGCCTCTGAAAGGTGCCGAAGGCAAGGTGCTTTACGTATGGTTCGATGCGCCCATAGGCTATATATCGGCTTCTAAGGAACTTACACCTGAATGGGAAAAATACTGGAAAGATCCTGAAACACGACTTGTACATTTCATAGGAAAAGACAATATAGTTTTTCACTGTATCATCTTCCCGGTAATGCTCAAGGCAGAAGGTTCATTCATTTTGCCAGATAATGTACCTGCCAACGAGTTTCTCAATCTCGAAAACGACAAAATATCAACGTCACGTAACTGGGCTGTATGGCTTCATGAATATCTCGAAGAATTTCCGGGAAAGCAGGATGTTCTGCGTTATACTCTGTGTGCAAATGCACCTGAAACTAAGGATAATGATTTTACATGGAAAGATTTTCAGGCGCGCAATAACAATGAACTGGTAGCAATACTTGGTAATTTTGTCAACCGTACTCTGGTTCTTACCGATAAACATTTTTCAGGCATGGTGCCAGAGCGAGGCACTCTGAATGAATATGACGAAAAAGTTCTGAAAGAGATTAAAAGATTGTGCAAAGCAACAGGTACAGGGATAGAGAATTTCAGGTTCAGGGAGGCACTTAAAGAAGCACTGAATCTTGCAAGACTCGGGAATAAATACCTTGCCGACACCGAGCCATGGAAGCTGATTGAATCGGACATCGAAAGAGTGAGGACAATATTGAACATCTCGCTGCAGATAACCGGCAACCTGAGTATCATTCTTGAACCGTTCCTGCCATTTTCGATGAAGAAACTCAGGGAATGGCTGAACCTTGAAAAGGCTTCATGGAATGACTCGGGAAATACCTCTTTGTTCCCTGCATGCCACCAGGTTAACAGGGGCGGACTTCTGTTCGAGAAAATCGAAGATGAGATAATAAACCGGCAGATTGAAAAACTGATGCGTTCAAAAAAAGAAAATGCACAGGAACAGGGGAAATTCATACCGATAAAGGATAATGTTTCCTATGAGGAGTTTTCGAAAATTGATTTGCGGACTGCCACGGTGCTTGAAGCTGAAAAAGTGCCGAAAACAACGAAACTTCTCAAACTGAAAATTGACTGCGGAACCGATATCAGAACAATCGTATCGGGTATTGCAGAATATTACAAACCTGAAGACCTTATCGGGAAGCAAATCATCATAGTTGCGAATCTTGAACCCAGGGT
>CAZIRN010000161.1:1761-5816 GCA_964541495.1 uncultured Rikenella sp.
TATTTCTGAAATTTAGAATTTCCCGAAGTTTCTTTATGCAATTCTTTGAATACTCTTCTTCTGACATCAAAATCTTCGAGGAGAGGAAACTGAAATGAAGTGAGTCCGTAAGAATTCAGGTCGAAATTGACATACTTATCGGGCTCGAACTGTACATTGCCCTCGCTGTTATTCATAAAAGTGCCAATGCCGTCGAAGACAACTTTTTCTCCTCTGGATAGTTGCTTTTTAATTCCGGCTACAAAATCCTCGACAATATATCTGGCATGGTTATAATCCGTTCCTTCCAGTGCTGAAATCCTGTCTATAAGAAGTCCGTCGTTATGGTTGAGGTTACGGTTGAACGATATAAGTTTTACAGGCGGATGGAGTGTATTGGTTGACTTATCAATGCGGGCAGGGGAGTAATTGCCGATAAAGCCTCCGAATCCCGGTAGTATTACACAATCGTGGCTGAAAAGCAATTCCTTTATAACGGCTGATACATCCATTCCGGTTAATAATGTTGTTTTATACAAAAATAGGAAAAATTTGTTTGTAAAAGTCTGTTACATGGTTACATTTTGTAAGACTTTTATAATATTTCATATAAAAGCCTATTATGTTTATTATTATTTTTTACTTTCCAAATACAAACAGGATATTTTAAATGGGGAAATTTCTTAATCTATATTAATAAAATACATAATCATGTGATTATTGACATTACTTGTTTCTATATTTGAATGTAATTATCCTATATTCACATTCATAAGATGATAAGGAAATGAAAGAAATTCAGATGGTTGACCTCCGCTCGCAGTATCAGCGTCTGAAACCTGAGATTGATGAAGCAATAAACTCAGTCCTTTTATCAGGGACATTTGTAAAGGGGCCTCAAATAAAGAAATTTGAAGAGGAACTTGCACGATACCTATTAGTTAATCATGTTATTTCATGCGGCAACGGTACCGATGCTTTGCAGATTGCAATGATGTCGCTCGGCCTTAAACCCGGTGATGAAATAATAACTCCTTCCTTTACTTTTATTGCCACAGTCGAGGCTGCAGCCCTGCTCGGACTTAAGCCAGTGTTCGCAGAAGTTGATGAAGGCACTTTCAATATCTCCCCTGAAAGCATAAGGAAAGCAATCACTCCCGCAACAAAGGCCATAATCCCTGTACATCTTTTCGGTCAGTGCGCTCCTATGAACGAGATAATGAAGATAGCAGAAGAAAACTCTCTTTATGTCATAGAAGATGCTGCGCAGGCTGCCGGTGCAGAGTATATCTTCGACAACGGTGTAATAAAAAAGGCAGGCACTATCGGCAAAATCGGAATAACTTCATTTTTCCCTTCCAAGAACCTTGCATGCTGTGGTGACGGCGGAGCACTCTTTACCGACGATGAAAATCTCGCATCAATAATAAGAAGCATAGCAAACCATGGCATGAAGGTGAGATACCATTACGAACGTATCGGAGTCAATTCAAGACTCGATACTATTCAGGCAGCTATTCTGAGCGTTAAACTAAAATACCTTGACAGTTTCAACGAAGCAAGAAGAAAATTTGCCGATGCTTATGATGAAGCTCTGTCGAAATGTCGTGATATTGTTATCCCTGCAAGGATGGAATATTCAACACATATTTTTCATCAGTACACAATCAGAGTTCTTAACGGAAAACGCGACATGCTGAAAGAATACCTCCAGTCGCTTAAAATCCCTTCTATGATATATTACCCTGTGCCGATTCATCTCCAGAAAGCATATCAATATCTGGGTTATTCAAAGGGTGATTTTCCGGTAACTGAACGATTATGCAACGAAGTCCTTTCACTGCCTGTTTGTCCCGAGCTCGACAGGGAACAAACAGATTATATTATTTCGTCGGTTTTAAAATTCTTCGATTAATATTTATTATTATGGAGAAGGAATATTTTGCGCATGAAACGGCCGTTATAGACGATGGCTGTATAATAGGCAAAGGGACCAGAATATGGCATTTCAGTCATATAATGACAGGCTGTGAAATAGGCGAGGGGTGCAGCCTCGGGCAAAATGTAGTGGTATCGCCAGGAGTGAAACTCGGGAAGAATGTAAAAGTGCAGAATAATGTCTCTATTTATACCGGCGTTATCTGCGAGGATGATGTTTTTCTGGGGCCTTCGATGGTCTTTACAAATATTGTCAATCCAAGAAGCGCAATTGTAAGAAGGGACAAATATATGAGCACCATTGTCGAGAAAGGAGCAACGATAGGGGCAAATGCTACAATTATATGCGGTCACCGTATCGGCCGATATGCTTTTATAGGAGCAGGAGCCGTTGTGACCAGAGATGTGAAACCATACGCACTGGTTATCGGTAATCCTGCCCGTCAGACGGGGTGGATGAGCGAATATGGCCACAGACTCTCGTTCAACGACGACGGTATTGCAGTTTGTCCCGAAAGCGGCGAAAAGTACAGACTCGAAAACGGCAATGTTTCTAAAATTATTTATTAGCTTTACGTGCTGTAATAATCCTCACATAAATGGTAAACAGTCCTGAACATACTCCGAAAAATTTCGGACTTATAGGTGTTGCAGGTTATATAGCTGTCCGCCACCTTAAAGCCATAAAAGACACAGGCAATATTCTTCTTGCCAGTCTCGACAAATTCGATAGCGTTGGCATTCTCGACAGTTATTTTCCCAACAGTGATTTTTTTGTGGAGTTCGAACGTTTTGATCGCCATTTCGAAAAACTTAAACGGTCAGGAACATTTATTGATTATGTAAGTATCTGTTCTCCAAACTATCTTCACGATTCACATATCCGGTTTGCTCTCAGACATAAAGCAAATGCCATCTGTGAAAAGCCTGTAGTGCTTAACCCCTGGAATATTGATGCACTTGAGGAAATTGAGAAAGAAACCGGCAAGAGAGTTTTTACTATTCTCCAGTTACGTCTTCATCCACGAATTACCGACCTGAGAAACAGAATCCTCAACGGGCCGAAAAATAAAAAGTACGATATCAATCTTACCTATATAACAAGCCGGGGCAACTGGTATTTCTTTTCGTGGAAGGGCGATGTGCATAAATCAGGCGGGGTAGCTACAAACATAGGTGTTCATTTCTTCGATATGCTCGGGTGGATATTCGGAAAAGTTATAAACAGTACAGTTCATCTTTCATTGAACAATAAGGCGGCAGGTTTCCTCGAGCTTGAAAATGCAAGAATCAGATGGTTCCTCAGTCTCGATGTTAACGATATCCCTGCGGAAATTCGGGCAAAAGGGAAACGAACATTCAGGTCAATAACTGTTGACGGCGAAGAGATCGAATTCAGCGAAGGTTTTACTGAACTTCACACTTTAATGTACAAAGAAATTCTGAATGGAAACGGATTCGGACTCGAGGATAGCCGCAAATCAATTGAAATCGTTTATGATATACGCAATGCCACACCTGCAGGCATAAAAGGTGATTATCATCCAATGTTGAAAAATACTTTATAAGTATATGATATATAACAGATTAATAAATAAAGAAACAGGTTTATCGGTTATCGGGTTAGGGTATGTCGGGCTTCCTATTGCCCTTGCATTTGCTAAAAAACTGAAGGTGATAGGTTTCGATATAAAACAAAATCGTCTCGAGCTAATGAAACAGGGTATTGACCCTGCCGGCGAACTTTCTCATGAAGAGTTTAATGGTTCCAATATTACTTTTACAGATAACCCCGATGAACTCAAAAACGCATCGTTCCATATAATTGCAGTACCGACTCCTATTGACCGACATAATCTTCCGGATCTCGAGCCGCTGAAAAAGGCAACCGAAACGGTAGGACGAATACTCAAAAAAGGAGATTATGTTGTTTATGAATCAACTGTTTATCCGGGTTGCACCGAAGAAGATTGCGTTCCGATTCTTGAACGATACTCAGGATTGAAATATCGCGAGGATTTTAAAGTGGGCTTTTCCCCTGAAAGAATAAATCCGGGAGATAAAAATCATACTCTTAAGAAGATTGTCAAAATAACAAGCGGATGTGATGCAGAATCGGCTGAAGAAATTGCAAAAAC
>CAZIRN010000162.1:0-5794 GCA_964541495.1 uncultured Rikenella sp.
GTCAAAATTTTTTCAGGTTCATATTTCATTTCAGGTATCCCCACAACTGCAACGGCATTATGAGGTGTTTTCAGAGAGCTTATTCTCCTTAGCTCATCAAAACTTGTCGTAATTATGTTGTCAATCGAAGCAATTTGCTCTTTATTCAATCCGGATATAAATTCGGTTTTTGCAATAAGATATATCAGTTTCATTCCGCCGGCAAGAAACTCTCTTACCATTTTATCTCCTTCGACAACAAAAAGTCCGAGTTCTTCTCTGACTTTTTTTCCCCTGAGCGATAAAATAAATTTCTCCTTATTTTTACTTAGCATTTCTATATAGTTTGTTCATCAAAAAAATTATAAATAATATATTTGTAAATCACTTTTCACAGTTCAATTTGAACAATATTTTCTCCCATAAAAGTATAAATCGTAAAGGACATCCTGTAATTATCATGTTCCTGTTGCTGACAGTTTTTTCCTGCAATCCCACAAAATATATTCCTCAGGGAGAAACACTTCTCGATCAGAACTATGTAAAGATAAACAACGGAAACTTAAAAAAAAGTGAAATATATCCTCTTATAAGGCAAAAGCCCAATAAGAAGATTTTCGGCGTGAGGTTTCATCTCGGTCTGTATAATCTCTCCAACCTTGATAAAGAGAAATGGCCTCATAGCTGGCTCAGGAATATAGGGGAAGAGCCTGTCGTTTTTGACATTAATGCAGTGGAGAAATCGAAGGAACAGATAAAATCATATCTTATCTCGAAAGGCTATTTTGACGGGAATGTTACTGAAACTGTGGAGACTATGGGGAAAAAATCGAAAGTATATTTTGAAATCAATCTGAATGCTCCTTATACAATTCATGATATTAAGTATGATATTGAAGACAGTACAATTGCAAAGATAGTATTTATTGATTCTTCTGCCTGTCTTATTGAACGGGGCAAACCTTATGATGCCGAGATCCTGCAGGCCGAAAGGAACAGGGTTGAGAGATTTGTCCGTGATCATGGATTTTATAATTTTTCCTCTGAAAATATCTTGTTCAGAATAGACAGCACAGTATCTAACCGTCAGGTTGATATTCAGTATGTTATCAGGAATCCAGTCCGGATTGGACCTGATAACCGTCCAGTTATTGCTCCTCATATACAATACAAGTTACGGAATATCTACGTTTATACTGATTACAATCCGCGCGATTTTCTTACAATTGGCGATGAATACCTTAAACAATTTGATACTGTTTATTATAAAAATTATTATTTTATTTCAAAAGAAAAGAAACCGTCAGTAAATTACGATTTGTTATTGCAATGTATATACCTGCGTCCCGGTTTTACTTTCAGCCAGTCCAACACAGAGCGGACCAATAAAAGCCTCCTCTCGCTTAAAACATACAGATTAGTCAATATCCTGTATTATGAGATTGAAGATATGCCCAAAGATGGTGATTACAGGTATCTCGACTGCATCATTCAGCTTACTCCTTCCAGCAAACAATCGTTTACTGTCGAGCTCGAAGGTACTAACTCTGGAGGAAATCTTGGAGGAGCCCTTAATTTTATCTACCAGAACAGAAACCTTTTTCATGGTGCCGAACAATTCAATCTCAAACTAAGAGGCGCATACGAGACATTTTCACAAACCACAACCGGAATAAAAAGCACACGGGAATTAGGTACGGAAACAAATTTGCAGTTTCCCGGTTTGCTCGTTCCTTTTCTAAAGAGTGAAAATTTTATACAGAAATATAACCCTTCCACAACTATTCAGGCCGCCTATAATTATCAAAATCTGCCTGTATATACACGTACAATGGCTAATGCATCATTCGGTTACCGGTGGAATCAGGATAATTATCATACTCATATATTTTTCCCCCTGCAAATGAATCTTGTTAAGATACCATCTATTGAACAGGAATACTTTCAAAATGTAATAGAAAAGTCGTCATACCTGATAAATAGCTATAAAGATGTTCTGATTACAGGAGGAAGTTATTCATATATTTTCAATCGTCAGAATATCCGCAGGTCGAAAGACAATTGGTTTATCAGGATAAATGCAGAATCTTCGGGTAATCTTTTGAGGGGAATAATGAATATTGCCGGAGCAGAAGCTGTCAGCGATTCCTTGTCCTCCCATTTCAATATTTTCGGTCAGCCTTTCGCCCAGTTTATTAAGGGCGATGTGGATATAAGATATAACAGGGTGATTAACGATGTAAGTTCAATAGTTTTCAGAGGATTTGCAGGAGCAGGGTTCCCATATAAGAATTCACTGGCATTACCTTTAGAAAAACAATATTTTGAAGGTGGAGCTAACGGTATCCGCGGTTGGCAGGTAAGGTCACTGGGCCCGGGTTCTTATTCACCTCCTGAAGCAAAATATATTAACCAGACAGGCGATATAAAACTTGAGGCTAATATTGAATACCGTTTCAAACTTTTCGGGATTCTTGAAGGGGCAGTATTTTTGGATGCCGGCAATATATGGGCCATACGTAATGATCCGGACCGGCCAGGCTCGATGTTCAGATTAGATAAGTTTTTGGACGATATAGCAATAGGCTCAGGATTTGGAATGAGATTCGACCTTAAAGTAGTTCTGCTGCGGGCCGACCTTGGGTTTAAGATTCGCGACCCGAAGCTGACCGGCAGTGACAAATGGATATTTACAAGACAACAAAACGGAAATAGTGGAGGCAATGCAGCGCTTGTGATAGCAATAGGTTATCCTTTCTGATTATTTTTTATCGTTTCAGGAATTGCAGATTTCAATATTCGTGCATGATTGGTAAAAAATATTTTGAAAATTTTCCTTACTTATGTTAATTTTTCATGATTCCTCTATGTTTGAGAAATAAAATTTTTATATTGCATCTTTCCTCAATTAAGGAAGAAAAGGAAAAAGTATGTCCCGGCTGTCAGAATGGTTCGGCTTTTCCAGACGTGAAAGAAGAGCTTCTTTTATTCTTATAATGCTCATTCTTATATTCTTTGTAATTAAAGTTTTGCTGTACGACGAAAGAATGCCGGTCGAATATTATACTCTTGCAGCCGAGTATATTTCACTGGTCCAGGATATAAACGACACTGTCATCACAGAAGTAAAACTATTCGACCCGAATATCGCACCTTTCGATACCCTTCTTTCGGCTGGACTATCACGTTCTCAGGCAATGAATATTATTAATTTCAGAAACAAAGGAGGTTCATTCCGTAAACCGGAAGATTTATACCGGTTATACACATTAGATTCTGCTACTGTTGGCAGAATTATACCTTATATTATTATAAGCAGAACTGAAGTGGAAAAACATATTAAGCAACCTGAAAGGATAAACATAAGAACTGACCTTAATCTCTCCGATTCCGCAGATCTTGTTTCTCTGCCGGGAATCGGACCAGTGTTGGCTTCAAGAATTATTAAATATCGTAAGCTTCTGGGAGGATTTGCCGATCCTGTCCAGATAAGGGAGGTCTATGGTATTTCCGATAGCCTTTATTCAAAGTTGGCCGGCCTGATAACGACCGATTCAACAACTGTAAAGAAAATTGCAATTAACAAAGCCGGGGTTTATGAAATTTCAAGGCATCCTTACATTGGAAAAGAAGCAGCGTCAGCCATTGTCAGACTAAGAGAAAACGGAGTGAAGTTCAGCTCAGTGAACGACCTTATTGAGAAAAATCTCATTATTGCTTCGAAAGCAAAATTTCTAAAATATTATCTGGATTTTTCTGATAATTGAATATACGAAAAATTTTGATTTTAAAGAAAAAAGAATTATTTTTATATAGTGATAAAAGTTTGTCATTCAAAATTCAAAATGTCTATATAAAAATATTTTGCGTTAATGTTTGAAAAGAGTTTTTTAATTTTTACTTTTGTGCCTCAATTTAATCAAATTAAAAGATATGATTATTGTTCCGATTAAAGAAGGCGAGAATATTGACAGAGCTTTAAAGAAGTTCAAAAGGAAATTTGAAAAGACGGGTGTTATCAGAGAATTACGTGCCCGTCAGGCTTATGTAAAGCCTTCGGTTCGCCGGAGAGAAGAAATCAAGAGGGCTAAGTACATTCAGAAAATGCAGCAAAAGGAATTTTAATCCCTTGCAATATTTTATTCAATAATAAATCCATACAGGTTCCTTTATGGATTACAAGGAATCATTTCTTACATATCTGCAGGCCGAGAAGCATTATTCTCCCAATACTTTATTATCATACAGAAATGACCTTGATAAATTCACTGATTTTCTGGAATATTCAGGTGAATCATTAAATCCGGATATTGTAACATCGCACGATATACGTGCATGGATAGTTAAGATGATAGATGAAGGGTATTCGACTGTTTCAGTTCATCGTAAAATATCATGTCTGAGAAGTTTTTACCGGTATATGCTAATGCAGGGTAATATCAAAAGGAATCCTCTCGACGGAGTTGTTTTACCGCGACGTCAGAAACGGTTACCTGTTTTTGTTGATGAGGCGCCGCTAAAAAAACTTCTTGATGATTATGATTTTGGTTATGATTTCAAGGGGTTAAGGAACAGAACGATAATTGAAATGATTTATACGACAGGAATCCGAAGGGCCGAACTTACAGGGCTTAAATGCGCGGATGTTGATTTTTACGAAAACACAATAAAAGTAACCGGCAAGAGAAACAAACAGCGAATAATCCCGCTTGTTGTTTCTTTTACTCCGATGCTTAAGGATTATATGAAAAAGAGAGAGGAACAATTTGGAACAACTGACGGATGGCTTTTTATGACTGATTCCGGTAAAAAGATGTATGACAGATATGTTTACAGCATCGTGAACTCGTATCTTTCACTTGTTACCACAATTGAAAAGAAAAGTCCTCATGTTCTGAGGCATTCTTTTGCAACGCACATGCTTAACCACGGTGCTGATCTTAATTCCATCAAGGAGTTGCTTGGTCATGAAAGTCTTTCGGCCACACAGGTTTATACACATAGTACATTTGAAAAACTGAAAGAAGTATATAAACGGGCTCATCCAAGAGCATAAAAAAGGAGGTAAACAATGAATATTCAGATTCATTCCGTTCGGTTTGATGCCGACAAAAAGCTTATTCAATTCGTTAACCGTAAGGTGACAAAGCTTTCAAAGTTAGGCGATGGCATAATAAATGCAGAAGTATATCTGAGGCTTGATAATGATGATGGAGGGGGAAACAAGATCGCTGAAATAAAAGTTGAATGTACTGGCGAACCTTTATTTGCAAAGAAACAGAGTAAGAGTTTTGAAGAATCGGTCAGCCTTGCTGTTGATGCTATTAAAAAGCAGATTACCAGGCACAAGGATAAATTAAAAGGATTATGAACCGTTTATTTTAAAAATATTTTAATCAATATTGATAAATAACAATTTAATTTTATAAATTTGCAAACCTATTTTTGAGGGGTATTTTATGCCCTTTAGCAGCGTTCTTTAAATTGCCGATGTAGCTCAGTTGGTCAGAGCAGCTGATTTGTAATCTGCAGGTCGGGGGTTCGAATCCCTTCATCGGCTCGTGAATGGTATGAATATGAATAAAGGAAGAGAAGGCTCTGTAATCAGGGGGGAGATACCAAAGCGGCCAACTGGGGCAGACTGTAAATCTGCTGGTTAATACCTTCGTAGGTTCGAATCCTGCTCTCCCCACCAGATTTACAATACTACTGCGTTGGTATTATTAAGACTGATTATAGTGTTAACTCTTAATCAATATTTCAGGCGGGAGTAGCTCAGTTGGTAGAGCATCAGCCTTCCAAGCTGAGGGTCGCG
>CAZIRN010000163.1:0-2800 GCA_964541495.1 uncultured Rikenella sp.
GTCAATCCCAACAACTTTGCCTCCGCTGGCGCTTTGCCCGCGACCAGATGAAGCAGTTATCATAACAACATGATCCTCCCTGTCAATTTTCACTATTGCAGGACTCACATAACCAACAGGACCAAGAGATGGAGTTTTCCATATCACATTTCCGGTTAGCTTATCATAAGCAACAACACCCGCATGAGGAGCCTGAGATGCAATAATCAGTAAATCACTGTAAATAAGAGGGCACTGTGTAATTGCCCAGGTCGGAATTCGGCCGCCACCGAAATCAGTCCATACATTCTTATTCCATACAGGCTTGTGTGTGTTGATGTCGAAACAATACAAGTCGCCGTCATGACCGCAGGAATAAACATAATTGCCGTCCACAGCCGGCACACTGCGCGATCCAGGATACTGAACGGAGCCTGGGGCATCATAACTATAACTCCATAATTCCTTGCCGCTGGAAAAATCGAAACACCGCATTATATCACTGACATCGCCGTCTCTGTCGAGTAAATAAACTTTACCGTCCTTGATAACCGGGCCGCCAAAACCTGCACCTACTTCAACCGTCCAGAGTACTTCCGGACCTTTCTCAGGCCAGGAACGCAAAATACCTTTCTGGTCAGATGTACTATTTCTTTTCGGCCCTAAGTACTGTGGCCAGTCCTGCGCACAGACATTCGCAATGCTGACTAACAAGACAACCGATGTAAAGTAGATTTTAATTTGTTTAATTTTCATAATTTATTGTTTTTGTTAATACTCAATTAATTACTAAATATATTCAATAATATTATCTACAAATAAAAAACAATTTAAATTCCAATTTTCAGGCCAAATTAGATATCATATAAAATAATTTCATAATAATATATGAATGTGCATTTTAAAATAAGAAAAATAATATTAACTGAATAATTTCTTTATAGAAGAAGATTGTGCATAAAAAAGAAAAAAGTGAATAATCACGAATAAGATATTAAGACTCCTGAGATTATTATATCTGAAATTTCAGTTTACAAAAATAAGTAAATTAAAACCATGGAGCAAGCTTATGTTTCAGTTTCCGAATAAAATTTCAGCAATTAAGGATAAAACCGAGGTGATTTTACGAAATTTTGCATAATGAGTCTTTTTTTGTTTTTTTGCATCACAATTTTTTCTTCTGTATATTGTCTTATCTCATTGATGACCAGATGGGTTTAAAAATAATTTAGTATAATATTATCAGAGAAATTTTTCTCATACAATATTGATATTAAGATATCCATCTTGAAACAATTAGAAACAGGCATATTGCCAGGGCTATTTAAAAACAATAAATGAAAAAAATCGAATATAAATGGGTTGCTCTTTCATGTACAAGTCTTGGAGCTCTTTTTTCAGTTTTAAGTGGAAGTACATTGATTATAGCGCTGCCTATAATAATGAAAGATTTGAATGCTGATATGAATATAATTATGTGGACTGTAATGATTTATATGCTTATTATTACAATCCTTGTACCATCAATCGGAAGGGTGGCGGATATGATCGGCAGAAAAAAACTTTTTGTAAGCGGATTTATTGTTTTTACTGTAGGTTCGATATTATGTGGGCTATCCTCTGTTGGATGGCAACTTCTTATATTCAGATTCATTCAGTCGGTAGGAGGTGCATTAATTGTTGCAAATAGTACTCCTATTGTAACAGATGCCTTTCCTAAAAGTGAACTTGGAATGGCATTGGGTATTAATAGCATGATAATCAGTGTTGCAAGTGTAATTGGTCCGATTCTTGGAGGCGCATTAGTACGCATTGGCTGGAGATTTATATTCTATTTTAACATTCCTATCGGATTAATCGGAACAATATGGGCAGCACTTCAGTTAAAGGAATTGAATGTACTTCCCGAAAAACAAAAATTCGACTGGAAAGGAGCAATAATATTTACTTCAGGAATGATAGCTTTATTATTGGCCCTGACATTTGGAGGCTTTAATGGATGGACTAATATACGTGTAATAGAGTTATTTATATCCACTTTTTTGTTGCTGGGCTCATTTCTATTCATCGAATATAGAACGGATCAACCGATGCTCGATCTTGAGCTTTTCAGGACAAGGATACTTGCATTTGCTTACTGCAGCAATCTACTCAACGGAATCGCTCGTGGAGCTATAGTGTTTCTGTTCGTATTTTATTTTCAGGGTATTAAGGGTATCAATCCGGTTACATCAGGTATTCTGCTTGCTCCCTTTGCCCTTTCAATGATGATTATGGCTCCTATAAGCGGAAGGCTTTCAGATAGATTTGGTTCGAGAGAACTCAGTTCAATAGGGTTATTCATTTCTGCATTAGGCATGCTTGGTATGATCAGAATAAGTGCAGATTCGTCCGTTTTAGAGTTATGCGGATGGATGTTTCTATCGGGCCTGGGATCAGGCATGTTCGTATCGCCAAACACAAATGCAATAATGGGTGCCGTTCCGGTTGAAAGACGTGGAATAGCTGCCGGTGTTAGATCCATGATGAACAATCTCGGTAATGTAATCAGTATAGCTCTTTCAATGGCTATAATTTCTTCAAGCATGAAAGGCGGGGCAATGCAGAGGTTATTTTCAGGAAGTCATACAGTCTCCAATGGAATAGACGCAAACAATTTCATTGCAGGATTGAGGAAAGTTTTTCTAATATCATTTATTATCAGTATATTAGCCGCAATATTATCCTATTTAAGAGGCCCGCAGCCAAAATGGCAGAGAAATATCGAAAGAATAACAGATAATACTCAACTGTAAAATACGTGAATTTGTTTGATTAAAAT
>CAZIRN010000163.1:2900-5764 GCA_964541495.1 uncultured Rikenella sp.
AGGGTTTGCCATTTGTAATTACAATTAGCCGTCAGTTAGGGAGTGGAGGGTCGTATATCGGTCAACAGCTCGCTCAAAAACTGAACATTTTTTATGCCGATCGTGAAATCATCAGGGAAGCTGCAAAACAACTTTCATTACTCGAAGAAGACCTGGAATCGAGAGATGAAAAAATAAGTTCATTCTGGAAATCATTCTTCCAGTCATTTGCTTTTGTTGAGCCGGATGTCTACATTCCACCAAAAAATTTTGCTCCTACAGACCTCGAGTTATTCAAAACTGAATCCGGGATAATAAAACGTATCGCAGAAGAACGTTCATCTGTTATTATCGGACGATGCGGCTCATTCATACTTCGAGAACATCCAAATCACATAAGCATGTTTATACACAGCGATAAAAACTTCCGGAAAGAACGCATTCAGAAAATATATAATGTATCGGAAAAAACTGCAGAAAAAATGATTGAACAATGCGATAAAGAAAGAGCTCTTTATTACCGTAAATTTACAGGTAAAGACTGGATGGATATGACGCAGTATAATATAACGATTGATACGGCCAAAATAGGATTGGATAACTGTTTAGAACTTATTATGAAATATATACAATTGATTGGAAAATGTTAGTAATGTAAAGAATTTTAGCTATGCGAAGATTGCACAATAAAATAATATTCTTATTTTTGCACCGGAAAATTAAAAGAATAAATCAATTAAGTAACATTATAAAGATAATACAGTAATAGTAAAATAATAAACAATGGCAAATCATAAATCGGCAGAAAAAAGGATGAAGCAGAATGTGATACGGAAAAAGGCAAACCGTACCGACTCACGTGCAATGCGCAACGCTTTGAAGAAAATACGTGCTACCCGTAACAAAGAAGAAGCTGCTGCAATGCTGCCCAAAGTGACAAGCACAATCGACCGGCTTGCCAAAAAGAAAATCATCCATCAGAATAAAGCTGCTAACCTTAAATCCTCAATTACAAAACACGTCAACAGCCTGACATAATAATAACACATTTATTTATTATATGAAAGCCGTCGGAAATGACGGCTTTTTTTATTTGAATCAAATCAAAAAATCCATATATTTGAAAGAAACATTAAACATCTCGCTGCATGTCGTTAAAAATAACCGACTGGGCTCTTGAAGACCGACCCAGGGAAAAACTTTACATGAAGGGCCCTTCCACCCTTAGCGATGCTGAACTTCTCGGCATCTTAATCAGTTCGGGCACAAAAGACAAATCGGCTGTTGACCTTGGCCGTGAACTTCTTGCTCTTGCAGGAAACAACCTCACCAGCCTCGGCAAACTCAGTATTCAGGATATTACAAAAATACGAGGCATCGGCACTGCAAGAGCAGTTGCCATTGCCGCCGCCCTCGAACTGGGACGCAGACGAAAACTGTCCGAAATGCCCTCCACCGTAAATATCAAATGCTCGAGAGATGTATTCGACATCATAAGCCCGCTCCTAACCGACCTCCAGCATGAGGAGTTCTGGATTCTGTTTCTTAACAGATCGAACCGGGTAATTCACAGAACGAAACTAAGCCAGGGAGGCATAAGCGGAACTATTACCGACGTAAGAATAGTCATGAAAAAAGCAATCGAATACCTCTCATCAGGAATAATACTTTGCCATAACCACCCTTCAGGTAACCTCAGCCCGAGCGATTCCGATACAAATATTACCATGAAAATCAAAGAAGCAGGAAATTTTCTCGATATACAACTTATTGACCACCTTATAATTTCGGAAAATAATTATTACAGCTTCGCCGACAACGGCCTTCTTTGATAAAACCCTGCACTCATTCCCTAATAACTCCCGAACAATTCAACCTTACCATTGTCGGTGCATTCTTCGAGAAGCATTCTTACTGATTTCCCGAGAACAGGATGTACAAAATCAGGAGCTATCTCACAAAGAGGAACAAGCACAAACTTCCTTCTATGCAGTAAAGAATGAGGAATCACATATTCAACCGTATTTATCACTCTATCGCCATAAAACAATATGTCAATATCCAGTTCCCTGTTAGTGTATTCTATACACTTATTCACTTTCCTGATTGAAGATTCAACCGAACGGACTTTTTCTAAAAAAGTAAAAGGTTCATTCCTGGATGCCATACATATCACACAGTTCAGAAACTCACGGTCGGAATCAAAACCCCACGGCGAAGTCTCATAAACATGTGATGCGGAAATTATTGGTCCGGTAAAGCTTTCGATCATCCCAACCGCTTTCCTGATATTATTCAGCCGGTCACCAAGGTTTGAACCAATACCAAGATATATAAGCTCTTCCATAGTTTTGCAAAGTAATATATTTTTTCTGCCCGATTGTTTCTATATTTAACCTCAATAACTTTGATAAAAAATAATAAAGATGAAAAAATTTCTTACTTACGTCCTTGCAACAATTACAGGTATAATTATTGTCTTAATAATTTTCTTTTTTATTATGATCGGAAGCCTTGGTGCATTAATTGCCACAGGTGAGAAACCGGTCACGCTAAGCAACAAGAATATACTTATCCTTAACGCAGGGGTGCCGATACCCGACCATGGCAATCCCAATCCATGGGCTGCGTTCGATATTATAAACATGACTTTCTCACCTGCACCCGGTCTGAATGAAATTCTGAAGAACATCAGGAAGGCCTCGGCCGACCCGAAGATAACCGGAATTCTAATCGAAAATGGACTTTCTTCCCCGGGATGGGCAACATCTGATGAAATACGTAACGCCCTGAAAGAATTCCGCAAAAGCGGGAAATTTGTGCTTGCTTATGCCGATTATGTCCTTACTCAGGAAGGTTATTTCCTCTCGACTTCGGCCGACAGA
>CAZIRN010000164.1:0-5759 GCA_964541495.1 uncultured Rikenella sp.
ATGTTTTACAGGCTTTAAATGTAATCGCCGATTATAAAAGAGACTGATTAGTTACGATTTTCATAATACTGGTCATCATACCTGAAGGGTTTCTGAATTTCCAGTGCAACAGGTTCTGTTTCACAACCTGTATCGAGTATTGCTAATCCTATTAAACTTATTATATAGTATCTGATTTTCATCTCTTTGTAGTTTAAAGTTTATAAGCCTTTTTTATCCCACCATAATCTGGTGCCTCCGTTGTCAGGTCCTCCAAGCAATGAGATTGCCTGGGATACTCCTGCGGGATTATTAGAATACTCGGTTGTGGGGAAGGGCAGCCGTCGAATCTGTATTTCCGTGCTGATAACTCCGCCGCTCTTGTTGACAACAACCGGAAAAACTTTCGGATAACGGGTGCGTCTGAACTCCGACCATGCTTCCTGTCCGTCGGTATATCCCGCAATCCATTTTTGTGTTATTATTCTTTCAAGATTAGTTTCAAAGTCAGCTTCATCATCCCACTTTATCGTAATTGTACTCAAATACGGACTGCCAGCAGGAATATTGTTTATACTGTTCTGCGGGTCAGTATAAGGGGCTGGTGTACTTGCATTATCATTAATATATGAATCCGCCCCGCTCACTCCCCAGAAGCTAAATGAAGTACGAATTCCCTGTTCATAGAAAGATTTTGCATCTCCACCCATATTCCAGCCTCTTAGTGCTCCCTCGGCACGAAGAAAATATGATTCTGCTGGTCCCATCCATAAAATCGGGGAGGATGAGGTTACATTCAAGTCTGAAAAGGGACCTTCTGAATAAACCTCCTTTGTTGTTATATTTATCCCGTTCCGTATTCCACGATAATCACTTGCCGTAGATTTCACAAAATAGGCTGCTATTCTCGGATCCTTATACCCGTTAAGAAATGAATCCATATTTGCACCCATTTTTACATCACGAAAATTATAGCAAATAATGTATAAAGGATGATTATATGTAAGATTACTTGATTGTTGCAATACGGCCGCGTCTGTAACTTCTGTAAACACACCGACAGGATGGTTAACTGCCGATTCGGCCTCCTCCCTGGCTTTTGCCGGATTGGCATACACGATCCTCATGGCAAGCCTGAGTTTCAAGGTATTGGCAAATTTTATCCACTTTTCTACATTGCCATTGAAGATGAAGTCATATGCAGCAAGCGGTGTGGCATCGGGAGACTTTTCATAAAAATCGGTCAGTATATCAATAGATTCATTGAGCTCTTCAAAGAATTTATTGTAAGTTTCTTCCAGACTGCTATAGGTGTTCTGTAATGCGCCAACACCAAAGTTTATATATGGTATTGGGCCATACATATCTGCAATACGGTGCATCGCCTCAACTTTAACAATTGTAGCCATGGCATAAATATGAGGAGCCTCCGATTCGACTGATTTCTTAATAAGATACCAGGCCGGCATTACTCCAACAAAACCGCGGTTAAAGGCCTGTGAATACCAGTTTGGAATCATGGCATAGGTTGTATTATTGGCATTTGAATACCAGAGTCCGCAGGCTCCCATATAGCCTGAATATACATCTCCTGCAAGGTTCTGCATCACCTGATAAACCTCATCACCAAAATTAGGCTGCTGTGCAATTGGAAAAACGTTTTTCTCCATCTGAACAAAGAACGAACCAGTTGACAGATTGTCATACTTCAGCATTTCTTCAGTCGCCTGGTGAGGGTTGGTATTAAAGTCTTCAAAATTTTTGGTGCAACCGCCAATTACAATAAAAATTACAATTACGGTTAGGTATTTTTGTATTATATAAATATTACGCATAATTTCAATTATTTAATTGTTAAAACCTTAATTTAACCGCAAATCCCACATTTCTTAAACTAGGTTGCATAAAGTAATCTATCCCTTGATAATAAGTGCCTGTATTTGAGGTAATTTCAGGGTCAAAAGGAGACTTATTATATAACATCAAAAGGTTTCTGCCAACCAGAGACAGATTCAAGCCATGAACCCAGTTGAATAAATATTTTCCGGGGATTTCATATCCTATTGTTATTTCGGCCAGCCTCACATTAGTCATATCATATACGTACATAGAACCAACACCTGATGTACCGCCTCCGATAACCTGATAATACAACTGTGCAGGGACACGAAAGCCGTTTACCACGGCACCTCCCTCGTCTCTGGCTTTTGCCGATACCTCCGAGACGCCAAATGCATCCATAATTGCCTGAGTAACAGATACTCCTATTCCTCCAACTCTGGCGTTTATAAGAAAACTCAGATCAAACCCTTTATATGAGAAACTGTTACGGAAACCCAGTACATATTTTGGGTTAGTATTTCCAGCTTTGACAAATGTATTCTGATCCGCTGATACAGTAAATGAAGTTGGGTTTACATATATATAGCCATGCTCATCAACATACAATGTTGAAACATATAAATCCCCCATAGAACCACCTTCTTCAAGTATCATCTTACAGCTTGCAGTTCCACCCATATCCAGTCGGTTAAGTGAAATTATTTCACCGCTTACAGGGTTTACATATCCCCTCAGCAGTTCAATAATTTCGTTACGGTTAAGTGAATAGACAATTCCTGAATTCCATTGAACAGGGCCCAGTTTCTGATTAAGGCTAATAGATGCTTCTATACCTTTATTGTCAACCCTGCCTGCATTTACAAAAAAGCTGCTGTATCCTGAACTCGGGGATAGAGATGGATTGAACAGCTGGTTGTATGTTGAAGACTTATAAATAGTTGCATTTAGGTTCACCTTGTTGTTCCAGAAAATGGCATTAAAACCGAACTCGTATGATTTTGTTCTTTCAGGTTCCAGATTTTTTGCAGGCATGTAGGTGGTAAGCTGAGGATAACCGTCAATTACAGGATAAGAAGGGATGGAAATGAATCTCTGCGGTGCATTTCCAACTTCACTGTAAGATAGCCGTGCTTTCAGGAATGAAAGAACATTTGATTTTATGTTGAAAATATCAGTTATCACGCCAGAAACTCCCACGGAAGGATAAAATATTGATTTGGTTTCGGTGTTGGCAAGAGCTGAAACCCAGTCATTTCTTGCGGTAAGGTCAACAAACACAAGATTTTTCAGACCCAATTGTGCAGTAGCAAAGATTGCTTGTGACTGGTCGTGGTAACCCTCCTGTGACATTTTAAGGTTAGAAGTATTCAGGTTTGAATATGTAAAAAGATTTGGAACACTCAGGAGGTTTCCACCCAGGGTTGAATAATTATATACCACATCTTTGATGCTTGAACCAATATTGGCTACAAACGAAAAGTTGTCAAAAGTTTTTGAGATGTTTAATATAATATCAGAATAAATCTGCCTGTTATTAATGTCATATTTATAATAGGCACCGGCTGGTCCTGCAAACAATCCTGAAGTTGAAGCATAATATTTTCTTGTATTTAGTGCATTGAACTCATCAATGTTCACCCTTCCAGTTACATTAATCCAGTTGTTTATTTCGTATTTTACAGCCGTACTTATCAGATACCTGTTTTTGCTGTTGACAAACATGTTTCTTTCTGTTATCCAATAAGGGTTTTGCATTTGAAATCCCATATCACCAAATGGCCAGTATTGGGTTTTAAAGTTTCTCAGGATGTCGTATCTTTCAAATACCTGATACTTGGTTATATCATCACCTGGCGGAAACAAGTAAATTGGAATCAACGGATTGAAGTATTGCCCCTGTGCGATCATGTTTTGTTCCCTGATAGTAAAATACATTGCACTAAGGTCAAGGGTAATCTTCTCCTGTAGAAATTTGCTTGTATTCCTGAAGGATAATGTATATTTATCATAATCATTATTATGAATAATTCCTCTTGCATTTACAGAGCCAGTCGAAAAATAGGTGGAATTATTGTTATTACCGGTTGAAATACTCAAAGAATTATTCATATTGTAACCTGTCTGAAAGAAATCTTTCGGGTTGTATGAACTTGGAGTTTCCATTTTGTCGCCCCAACTGTAATAGCTTCCTGTTTCAGTTACTCCATAAGTGTTTTGGAAGCGTGGCATTACAAATGGTGAGTTAAACGTGACACTGTTGGAGAAGTTGACTGAGAGGCCTTCCTTCTGACCTTTTTTTGTAGTTATCATTACAACGCCGTTTGCCGCTTCACTCCCATACAGAGCTGCTGCTGCCGGCCCGCTCAGGATAGACAATGATTCAATATCTTCGGGATTAAAACTGGAAATACCGTCACCTGTCTGACCAGCACCGGAGAATATATCCGCTGGTTGGTCACTTTGAAGTGACGGCAATGGTATTCCATCTATAACAAAGAGCGCATTATTGTTACCTGCAATTGATTTTGTTCCACGCATTATAACCCTTGACGACCCGCCAACACCTGTTGAACTGGTGTTGATTGTGACTCCTGCTATTTTTCCTGCAAGGCCGGAAACAAAACTGGCATCTTTTACTGCAACAATGTCTTGTCCATCAACTTTCTGAACGTTGTAGGGTAGTGCTTTGACATCTCTTGTGATGCCGAGTGCCGTTACGACAACCTCATCGAGCCCGAATACCTCCTCTTCAAGAATTACACTCACTTCCCTGGTTGTAGGTGTGATGACAATTTCCCTGGTCTTCATTCCAATAAAGGAAAATACTAATATCTCAGCATTGGAAGGGACGGTCAGTGAAAACCTTCCATCAGCATCAGTCTGAGTACCTGTTACAGTACCTTTTACAACAACTGAAGCACCAGTAATTGGATTTCCCTGAGAATCTGTAACGCGTCCTGTTATCAACCGCTGCTGAACAGGCTCTTCAGAAAATGGCCCTGCATTTAACCTGCTTATAGGTTGCGGTTGTTGATCGTCACGGAACAGAAAAACCTGCCTTCCGTCAATCAGATAGTTAACCGATGTGCCATCGAACAACTGTTTCAATAACTCCTCTATCGGCGTCGAATTTGCCGATATGCTTCTTTCACCAAGTGACCTGATAAGCTCCGAATCGTAAATGAATATAAATTCACTTGTTTTTTCAATAGCTCCAAGAATAGCTTCAACACTGCTATTCTCTTTTACAAGGTCGATCTTCGTGCTCTGCGAGTACACCGATCCTGAAGCAATCAGTGTTCCAATTAGCAGAAATAATGAAATGAATTTCATAGTCAAAATAATCTTTTGAATTTTTTCACGAAATCCTGAAAAGTAGTTTGTTTTTTTTTTTTTCATAAGTTTGTTTTGCATAATGGTTAAACATAATCCGGTTTTTACTTACGTTTTACTGGGTGTGATTTAATCAGCCTCCGGTTAATGCTGACCTCATTAACCGGAGTTTATTTTTACTAGCGGAGTACAAACTTTCCGCTTGTTTTTACCAATTCACTTTTCGACACTGCCGCCAGACCTTTAAGTACCCGTTCAGGGTCATCCTTAAGTTCGAGCTTCCCCGTTATCTTAATTGATGAAAATCCATTGATGATTTCAACATCAACATTGTAAAACTTTGAAACCCTTTGAAGCACACTGCTAAGCGGTTCGTCATTGAAAATGATATATCCGTTTTTCCACGCTATTAAACTTTCAGGATATTTAACCTGTTCGATAACAATGTTGTTATCTTCCACATTTAGCACCGCCATATTGCCTGGCGTCAATTGATATTGTTCACTTCTGTGGTTTTTACTCTTTTGGGTATATATTGTAACAGCTCCTTCCAATAAAAGAGTACTGAATATGTTTTTTTTATCATCTGACTGAACAGAAAAGCT
>CAZIRN010000165.1:0-5737 GCA_964541495.1 uncultured Rikenella sp.
TGTCTGCTTCTTTAAGAAGCAGAGGACTGCCATAAGTGACAATCCATCCGGTAATAGTTCCTTTTACAGGTATCTCCCTGAAACTATCCTTTTCGTCAACGAAAAAAGGAAGCGAAAGTATCTGTTTTTCTTTATTATACAATGCAATAAAGAAATTACTTGTATCCCATAATTTGGTAAGTTCATTTGTTATTACCTGGTAAATGTCTTTAATTTCCGAAAATTCCAGTGTAGCTCTTGAAATGTTGTACAGGATTTCATGGAGAAGCTTATTTTTTCTTTCATTTGTAATGTCACGATAAATACAAAGTATGGCAACTGTTACATTGTTCATAATAACTCCCGAAGCAGTAAGAGAAACATAAATTCTGTTTCCCTGCTTATCTTTCCTTACAGTTTCAATAGTGATTTTTTTATTTGTAAGCAGCTGTTCATCAATTGATTCCGCTTCTTCCATAAGTTCATCCGGGACAATGAGATCATTTATGTAATTTCCAATGGCTTCATCGTTTGTATAACCGAAAAGTCTTGTAAACTCTCTGTTTAAATGCGTTATTTTCCCGGGAATATCAGTAATAGCGATTGCCAGAGGTGTTGAATCAATAAGATGTTCAAGAAATGCTTTTTCTTTTGCAATTTGTCTTTCCCTGTTTTTTAATGCCGTAATATCTGTCACAACGCCTCTGTAACCAATAAGTTTACCGTCTGAAAAAACTCCAAAAGTTCTTGTAAGAATAGGAATTAATGTGCCGTCTTTTTTTCTGATTTGATACTCATTGCTTTTAGTATCATTTTCATTCCAGATGCTATTAAGATTTTTCATCACTCTCTTAAATTCTCCTGTAGGGAAAAGATCACTCAGATAAATTCCCTTTTTGAAGTCTTCTTCAGTATATCCTGTATGTTTCAAACTCCTCGCGTCGGTTTTAATTATTTTTCCATGAAGATCTATTTCAAAAGTCATCTCCACGACTTTACTTCCGGATTCAGTTACAGGAAGAAAATCTTTCTCAACATAAGATGAAGAGTCGGACGACTCCCATGTTACAATAATATCGCCTGAAGAAGCAGAAAACCAATGTAAAAACCCTGAGATCTGTCGCCAAAGGCAGAAACTGCCATTTTTATAGGTTCTCCGGTTATTCTGATATGATTAAGAAGTTCAACCAGTTTGACTTTTTCCGAAAGAGGCGTGTTATCAATTGTTTTGCCCTTTATTTCGAGCCTCGAAACATTCTCGACATCCTCAGCTTTCCTGTTTATCTCACGAATCTCAAACTTATTGTCTTTTGTCACTGTAAACCTTATCAAATAGCTCGATACGGTCTCAAAAATATCATCGAGAATGTCTTCTGTTTTTTCTTTTAAATTGTTTTCTTTGTTTTGTATAAAAGGATTAAATGTCGTAAAAAGAAAAAAAACATCATTCATCCTTATTGTTTCTGCTGAAAAAATGAAAGGCCTTGCTTCACCACTCTTTGTCATCAATGTTATCTGCAAGCCTGCAACTTTTCTGAAACGGGGCAGAAGCTTAATATATTTATCACAACTTTTGATGTCCGGGAAAAGATTCAATTCATTGAACGTTTTTCCAATGACCTCTTTTTTATTGTATCCCAGAATATTAAGGAAGCTTTCATTGACATCAACTATTTCACCTGTGTATACGTTACTGATAGCCATTAAATGAGGAGAATTATAAAATGCAATCTCAGTCGCTTTCTTCGGATTATGTTTTTTATCGGAATTACTATGGGCTTTCCTGCCTGCTCTGGCATGACTCTTAAATGTTACACCGGTAAATCGTTTGATAAAGTCTTTCACTTTAATTTATCTGCCCTTTTATCTGAATTCAAAAATAAGTATAATTATTAGTAAATGTAATAATTAGTAGATAATTAAATTATAACTGTAAATATATTATGTTATTAAGGTATTTAATATAAATTTTTCAAACTTTTATGCGCCATATAAAATTTATTTTTCAGCTTATTTATTCTCTGCGACTATTTTTTCTTTTCTATTCTTCCAATTAAAATATCTGCATACAGAAGTAAGTCCACATTTGCCGCAAAGAGACTTTCGTGCCGTGCAGGTATATCTGCCATGCAGTATCAACCAGTGATGGAAATTATATCTCAACTCCGGAGGAATATGTTTTGTAAGCTGTTTCTCAACATCGAGAGGGGTTTTTGCTCCGACAGTAAGTCCTAACCTTTTGGATACCCTGAATACATGAGTGTCAACTGCAATTACCGGTTTTTTGTAAAGTACCGATGCAACTACATTGGCAGTTTTTCTTCCAACTCCTGGAAGTTGCCTTAAAAGTTCAGGATCATCAGGAACGACGCCTCCGAATTTGTCCATGAGCATTTTCGACATAGCTACCAGATGCCTTGCTTTACTATTCGGGTACGAACAGGATTTTATCAGTTGATATATTTCATCAACACCGGCTGAAGCCATCGTTTCAGCATCAGGAAATGCTTCAAGAAGGGCAGGAGTGATCATGTTCACTCTTTTATCGGTACACTGTGCAGAAAGCATAACAGCTACAAGAAACTGAAAAGGATTGCCATATTGAAGTTCGGTCCCTGGCATGGGCATTTTATCCTGGAAATAATCAATTACTGTTTTGTATCTTTCTTTTAAAAGCATTTCTTAACTTATCACAATAAAATTTAAAGTAAAGGATTTTCCTTTGTATTTTTGAAAAATTTTTGATTTTATCCATTGCAGGTTAAGGAATTTTTATCTTTAACATAAAATCATTAAATAAATTGAAGAGGATAACAATTAATTTGAACAACCATAATTCCGAAATATATATCGGAATGAAATGGAATGAGTTAAACCGCTTCCTCCCTTCATCGGATACAGTTATTATAACCGATGATAATCTTTACCGTATATATGGGGCGGAATTTCCTTCATGTCCGGTTTTTTCCATAAAACCAGGAGAGGAAAGCAAGAAGATAGAGACAATCGCCGATCTTGCAGTTAAATTACTTAATTCGGGAATTGACAGAAGTGGATTCATTCTTGGGTTAGGAGGCGGCGTTGTATGTGACATTGCAGGATTCCTTGCATCGGTTTATATGCGCGGGATTAAATTCGGATTTGTCTCAACTTCACTTCTTTCACAGGTTGATGCAAGTGTTGGAGGCAAAAATGCCGTCAACATTGGAGGCGCCAAGAATATACTCGGCTGTTTTCGACAGCCTGAATTTGTTATCTGCGACCCCGAAATGTTGAAAACACTGCCCGCTGAAGAATATATTTCAGGTCTTTCCGAGCTCATCAAAATGGGGTTGATTATGGACAGCAGTCTTTTTTCAACTATAGAACAGAATATTGAAAACATAATGAACCGCAACACAGACTTGATGGAATATCTTATTTCAGTGTCGCTGAATCTTAAAGCTGGGGTGGTTAAGAAAGATGAGCAGGAAACTTCAGGGGAAAGGATGATTCTGAATTTCGGGCACACATTCGGACATGTTATAGAAAGCGTGGCCGGATTGAAACATGGTTATGCCGTTGCATCAGGCATGGTTATATCTGCCGATATGTCGGTTAAGAAAGGGATGTTGGATCCTGCAGAAAGAGACAGGATAAAAAACCTTCTGCAGCGTTTTGGTCTGCTCAAGGAATATAATATATCTCCATCAGTTTTCGAGGAAATGATTATGAAGGATAAAAAGAAACAGGGGAATAATATCAGTTTTGTTCTGCTTGAATCTCTGGGGAAAGCTGTTATAAGAAAGATGAGCTTGCAGGAGATAATGACTCTATATAATATATTATACGGGAAATATTGAAAGTTGTTACATCTATACATGAAGCCTTGGGGAAGGTCAAGGCGCCCTCGTCGAAGAGTGCGGCACAGCGATATATAGCCGGAGCCCTTCTTGCCGACGGCGTTTCTGTGCTGAAGCTCAACTCGATGTGTGACGATTCTATTGCTGCTCTGTCGGTTGCTGAAGCTCTGGGCGCAAAGGTGTCGTCAGAAGAAACCGGATTAATAATAAAAGGCGGATTCAATCCTGTAAAAAATGAAATAAATTGTGGTGAATCGGGCCTTTCGGCACGTATGTTCATCCCTGTTGCAGCACTTCATAATAAAGAGATAACCATAACGGGACGCGGTTCTTTGCTAAACCGTCCTTTTGAAATGGCGGAAAAGCCGCTTGCACAGTTAGGAGTGAAAATTGATTCTGCTCGCGGATTTCTGCCCCTTAAAGTTAAGGGGCCTCTTGCAGGCGGTGAGGTAACTGCCGATGGCTCGGTCAGCTCACAGTTTATCACAGGTTTATTAATGGCTTTGCCGGTTGCAGGAAAAGATAGCCGCCTCATTGTCCGGAACCTTGTAAGCAGGCCTTATATAGATATGACATTGAAGATACTATCGCAGTTCGGGATAGAGATAATAAATGATAATTATAATATTTTCTCGATAAGAGGGAGGCAGAAATATATACCCGGCACTTTTGCGGTTGAGGGCGACTGGAGCGGTGCATCATTTTTCCTTGTTATGGGGGCAATTGGCGGAAAGGTGGAGATTGAAGGCCTCGATATGGAATCGGTTCAGGCCGACAGAGCTATTATTGATGCACTCCTTCTTGCCGGAGCCTGTGTCGAAGCAAAATCCGGAAAAGTAACGGTAAGCAAATCGGACCTGAGGAGTTTTGAATTCGACATTACAAACTGCCCTGATATTGCACCCCCTCTTGCAGTACTTGCCTCAGCCTGTAGAGGTAAATCTGTAATTAGTGGTGCGTCCCGCCTTCTTGCAAAGGAGAGCAACAGAGCCGACACAATTAGTAATGCCTTGAATTCAATAGGTGCAAAAGTTTCGTGTAGAGGGGACATAATCGAAGTTCAGGGAGTGAAATCGCTGTCAGGCGGAGAGGCGAAATCATACAACGACCATCGAATTGCAATGGCTTTAGCCGCCGCTTCATTGCTGTCGGTTAACCCCGTGATAATTGACGGAATTGAATGTATTAAGAAATCTTATCCCGGCTTCATCGAAGATTTCAAGAGTGTAGGAGGGAATGTTACTTTTATTTATTAAATGAATTAAATATGAATACTTTTGGAAAAATCTTCAGAGTATCCGTTTTCGGAGAGTCGCACGGTAAAGCCATAGGAGTGGTTATAGATGGCTGCCCTGCAGGAATTCCTGTCGTCGCGGAAGATTTCATGAAAGACCTTGAAAGGAGAAGAAGCGGGAAACCCGGTACAACTTCGAGGAAAGAAGAGGATTTGCCTGAAATCGTAAGTGGAATTTATAACGGTTTCACGGCAGGTTCTCCAATAGTCATAATATCTCAGAACAAGGACACCGACTCGGGCTCTTATGAAAAATTCACGGCTGTTCCCCGGCCAGGTCATGCCGATTATACCTCGAAAATCAAATATTCGGGATATTCCGATCCGCGAGGAGGCGGCCATTTTTCCGGACGTATTACATGGGGACTTGTAGTTGCAGGAGTACTTGCAAAAAAGATACTCAAGGATTCCATAATCAGTGCAAGGCTTATTGAAGCAGGCGGGAGCAGCAACATTGATAAGGCAATTGAAGAGGCAATAAGGGCATCCGATAGCATAGGAGGTTTAGTCGAGTGCAGAGTGGAAAATCCGCCTGCCGCAATTGGCGAACCTTTCTTTTATTCCGTAGAATCTGCAATAAGCCAGATAGTTTTTTCCATTCCTGCCGTTAAAGGCATAGAAT
>CAZIRN010000166.1:0-5629 GCA_964541495.1 uncultured Rikenella sp.
TCGAGGAACAGATAAAAGTGGTGGAAAATACACTTAATGAGATGAATATCAAAGATAAAAAAAGTATACTTGTCTTCAATAAAACCGATTCTTTTACATATACAAGAAAAGATGATGATGACCTTACTCCAGTAACAAAAGAAAATTTTTCCCTCGACGACCTTAAGAAGACTTGGATGGCAAACAATAATGAAAGTAGCGTGTTCATCTCGGCAAAGACAAAAGATAATATTGATGAACTAAAGAATCTTTTATACGAGGAAGTGAAAAAAATCCACCTGTCCAGATATCCATATAATAATTTTTTATTCTGATCGGCGCTTAGCAGTTATTAACTTATGGTAATGTAGTTGTAAATAACTATCGTGAAAAAAAAAACTGACGTGTTATAAGAAAGTAGAAACTTATTAAGCCGTTCTCTTTACCAGGCAGGGCGAGGGCAAATTATATTTTAATACTACAAGATAAGATTTCAATACAACTTATTTTTTACCATGTACTCCGCTATCTGGATTGCGTTGGTGGCAGCACCCTTTCTTATGTTATCGGCTACAATCCAAATATTAAGACATTTTTCCCGTGAAAAATCTCTCCTCAGCCTGCCTACAAAAACCTCATCACGGTTATGTGCAAGTATCGGCATAGGATATTTATGTTCAGCAGGATTATCATATAGAAGCAAGCCCGGGAATTCCTCTATAAGTTTTCTCACTTCATCAAGGTCATATTCCCTTTCGAATTCAACATTCACGGCCTCTGAATGACCACCGATAACAGGTATCCTTACAACGGTGGCAGTAATCTGGATGGTTTCGTCTTCCAATATCTTCCTTGTTTCGTCAACAAGTTTTTGTTCTTCGGTTGTATATCCCGACGGCAGGAATTTTCCACCAAAAGGAAAACAGTTTAAATCAATAGGGTGTGGATATGCCATTTCTCCTTTTATGCCTCGCCGTTCATTTTCGAGTTGTTTAACAGCTTTTACCCCCGTACCGGTAACCGACTGATATGTGGCAATAACCAGTCTTTTTATTTTATATGCTTTGTGTAGCGGTGCAAGTGCCATGACCATCTGGATCGTAGAGCAGTTGGGATTTGCAATTATCCTGTCGTCTTTTTTTATGACATGGCTGTTTATCTCCGGAACAACCAGAGGTATGTTCTCTTCCATTCTCCATGCCGATGAATTGTCTATTACAACTGTTCCGTTCTTTGCAAATATGGGAGCCCATTGCTTTGAAACGTCAACGCCGGCGGAAAAAATTGCAAAAACAGGCTTAGCCTCAACTGCTTCCGTGACACTTACTACTTTTACAGGCTTTCCCTTGAAAATTATCTCCTTTCCGATCGATTTTTCCGAAGCTGAGGGTATGAGTTCAGACACTGGGAAGTTCCTTTCCTCAAGTAGTTCTACCATTACCCGGCCTACCATGCCTGTTGCTCCTACAACTGCAATTTTCATTTTGCTTTTAAAAACTATTTAAAAATTAACGATATTTGTTTTGTTTAAAAACGTGTCAAAAGTAATTTTTTTTTCAAATCGTCTCGCTGTATGAAAAAAGTTGTTTTTATTCTCTCATTTGTGCCGTTTATTGTGTCGGGCCAGATAAATGAGAATTTCGAAGAAAGTCCGTTTATTGCCGTCACCGTTCCTCCTGTTGTATCGGCTTGTGAAGTGAAAGGAAGAAACATCCTTGAAGTCAGTATTAATGAGGAAATTCTTCCTGATATCATGGGCACTACAAATTTTCTTTTGAACAATAATATTTCGCCTGCTTATGATGCCGTTGTCATAAGCCCCAACACATTCAGACTGATATTAAATGAAGATTTTATAAATAAACAAACAAATGAATTGAAAATCAATAGTATCTATGACCGGGATTCAAACTGTACAGAAAATATGATATTGAAATTCGTACCCGTATGGGCTGAAGCAGGCGATGTTGTTATTTCGGAAATAATGGCCGATCCGTCGCCTCCGGTTGCACTTCCCGAAAAAGAATATATCGAAATAACATCGAGATATGAGTTCCCTCTTTCTCTTAAAGGATGGTCAATAATCTCCGGAAGCCAGAAATATCTGTTCCCCGATATTACAATAAATAAGGGCGAACAGTATATTTTATGTCATGTTTCGGATACCGCAGTTTTTTCAAAATACGGGAAAACCTGTGGTTTCAAATCATTTCCTGCTCTCACAGATGCCGGCAAGTGTCTGGTAATCTGCGACAGCAGCGGCACCATGATACATGGTGTGGAATATTCTTCGTCGTGGTATGGTGATAATCTGAAATCGGAAGGAGGATGGTCGCTCGAAATGATTGATACCGATTATCCTTTTTATTTCGAGGGCAACTGGAAAGCTTCAGCATCCGTTAATGGCGGAACGCCAGGTAAGCCTAACTCCGTAAATGCCACCAATCCCGACCGTGCCTTTGAAGGAGTTTTAAATGTATTTCCGGACGATTCACTGAATCTGAGAGTTCTTTTTTCGGAGCCGGTTTTTAATATTGTGAATTTAAAGGAAGAAATCAGAATTGACGACCGGCCTGTAGATTCAGTGAAGTTATTGGAACCTTTGCGCAGGGAGTGGATTTTCAGGGCTGATGAATACTTTAGGAGAGGGAAGAGTTATAAGCTAATACTTCCCGCTGGCTTAAGCGATTTTGCAGGAAACAAGGCAGTCAGGAATTTGATGGAGTTTGGCCTTCCAGAGACGCCGGAAGCAGGAGATATCGTTTTCAATGAACTCCTTTTCAATCCCTTACCAGGTGATGCCGATTATATCGAATTATATAATGTTTCGGGAAAAATAATAGATGCTTCTAAAATTTCTGTTGCTTCGAAAAGTTTTGAAAACGGCAAAATTTCTTCCGCCCTTGCTGTTTCTGCTATTAGCCGCTGCTTTTTGCCTGGAATGTACTATGTAATCACTGAAGACAAACCTGCCGTTATATCGAGATATTTTTCCTCATGCAGCGACAATATTTTCAGAGTTTCACAGATGCCTTCTATGCCCGATGATAAAGGTCATTTAATCTTGTTTAATCGTGCGCTCGAGATATTGGATGAGGTGCAATACAGCGAGAAGCAACATTTGCCTTTTCTCTCCGGCAGGGAAGGGATAGCACTGGAAAAGATAAACCCTGGAGCTCTGTCGTCATTATCCGGAAACTGGCACACTGCCTCAGAAGCATCGGGGTGGGGCACACCAGGGGCAAAGAATTCGATGTTTTCGGAAATTACAGCCGGTGAAGGAAATATTTTACTTTCATCCACGAGGTTGTCGCCCGACAGTGACGGGAATGAAGATTTGCTGCTTATTTATTTCAAGTTGTCCAGAAACGGGAACGTAACAAATATCACGATTTTCGATGAGACAGGAAATTCTGTCAGAAAGCTCGCAGTAAATTTCTTTATAGGCAATGAGGCCACAGTTGTCTGGGATGGAACGTCTGATGACGGCTCGCTGGTGCAAAGGGGAATCTATATTATTTACATTTCGGTTTTTGACGAGCATGGTAAAACTGAAAGATGGAAAAAGGTTTGTACAGTTTTGAGATAGAATTTTATTAACCACAGATAGCACAGATTTTTTCACAGATTTCCACAGATTTTAGTGTTAATCCGCTGTTTAATCGTGTGAGTCCACGGTTTAAAAAAGTAACCTTGTTTTTCATTACAACTTCTCTCTTTTCAAGGAATTCTGATTTATTTTTCTGTTTTTTTTGATGTAATCAATAACCTGCTTGTTAAACTTTTCTTTCTCATTATATAGAAAATCTATCTTTATTGGAATATAATAAAAGATAGACTTCATATTATCAGGTACTATATTACCGATTTCCCTGAATCGTACTGCATCTTTTTCAGTAGTAATAATTAATTTGTTTCCCGAAGGAAGTGAATTGAGGGCAGTGTTTATTTTAGCTATATCTTTTTCAGTATATCTGTGATGATCAGGGAATTTCAAAAGTCTTATTTCTTTTTTTGTTTGTTTTATGTGTTCAACAAGAGGAGCAGGATCCGCTATTCCGGTTACAAGAAGAATACCCGATAAAGTTTTTTCGTCTAAAATATTTATATTTTTGGTTGTGTGAGCCTTATCTGCAAAAACTGGCTCAGGGGTACCGTAAACAATTGTAGTGAAATACATATTCTGGTACGGAGCTTTTTTTATACTTTTCATAATTAATTTTCTCTGCAGAGGAGAAAGAGCAGGAGGGCATTTTGTGACCAGAATTATATCGGCTCTGTACATGTTTTTAACATTTTCTCTCAATTCACCGTAAGGCAGGAGGTGGTCATATATCATAAGGCGGTTATAGTCGGTAAGGAGAATTTTTAGTCCGGCTTCAATTTTTCTATGCTGGAATCCATCATCGAGAATAATCACATCTGTTTCAGGTTTTTCCTGCAATATCCTATTTACGCCTCTGGCTCTATTACTATCGAGAGCAACGGTGATGTCGGGATGCCTCGAGTAAATTTGAAAAGGTTCGTCACCTATTTCAGTTGAATCAGATTGAGGGCTGGCAATAAGAAATCCTTTTGTAAGTCTTTTATATCCTCTGCTTAGAAGTGCCACATTGAATTCATCTTTCAGAATGTCAATCAAATATTCGCAATGGGGGGTCTTACCTGTTCCTCCAACGGTAATATTTCCGACACAAATAATTGGCGTTTGAAATTTTACGCTCTTCAGTATGCCTGTGTTATAAAGAAAATTTCGGATTCCGGTAATCATACCGTAAATCAGCGACAAAGGATAGAGCAGTATGTTTTTCTTTCCTGCCAAATTCAGTGTATTTCGATAAGATAAGGAAGTCGCGCCTGTATGCCCGACAGTGACGGGAGTTCATTTAAATATTCGATATACTTTGCTGCATCGCCTGATTTTCGTGCAGTCAGTTTCATTCTGATATTTCCTGTAAGACTTTCGAGAAGTTTTTCATAGGGTGAAACGGCAATCGGATATTCTTTCAAGGAATAATCTTTCAAACCAGCAAGCTGGGCAGCCTCCTCGATAGATTTTTCGAGACCGCCGAATTCGTCCACGAGACCGATTTTTAATGCGGCAGCTCCGTCCCATACGCGACCTTCAGCAATTTCATTAACCTTTTCGATGCTTATTTTTCTACCTTCCGACACTTTTGTAACGAAGTCGGAATATGTTTTTTCTATGCTTTTCTGCATAACTTCCTTTTCGTATGGAGACATGCTTCTGTAAATAGATGGGAAGTCAGATAGTTTGTTGGTATTAACCGTTTCGGTATTGATTCCCAGTTTATTTTTAAGCAATTTGCCGGCATTTGGAATGAGTCCGAAAACCCCTATCGAACCGGTTATTGTAACAGGGCTTGCAAGGATTTTTGAACCGGGGGCGGATATATAATAACCTCCCGATGCGGCATAGTTTCCCATAGAGATAACAACAGGTTTTGTTCCGGAGGTTAACATAACTTCACGCCAGATAATATTCGAGGCAATAGCATTACCGCCGGGAGAGTTAACCCTCAATACAACGGCTTTTATAGTTGAATCTTTCCTTATTTCTCTGATAAGATCGGCGTAATGGTTTCCTCCGATATTTAATTCATCGCCTTTTCCCATCACAATATTTCCT
>CAZIRN010000167.1:0-5613 GCA_964541495.1 uncultured Rikenella sp.
TGAAGTATCATTTTTGCCCTGAGTTTTTCATCCCTTAGCCGTCGGAAAATATTCACCATTGCAATTTTTATAATGTCTGCCGCCGTACCTTGTATGGGAGCATTTATTGCATTTCTCTCGGCATTTCCTCTTACTACTCTGTTCCTTGAATTAATATCTCTGATATATCTCCTCCGTCCGAACATGGTGGTAACAAACCCGTTCTCTCTTGCCCTTCTGATACTTTCTTCCATATACAACTTCACTCCGGGATAGGAGGTAAAATAATCTTCGATAAGTTCCTTCGCTTCTTTCCTGCTGATGAACAATCTCTCGGATAACCCGAAGGACGAAATGCCGTAGATAATTCCAAAATTTGCCGTTTTTGCCTTACTTCGCATCTCTTCCGTTACGTCATTTATCCCGACATGAAATATTTTTGCGGCAGTCGCTGCATGAATATCCTGACCTGAAAGAAAATCGGCAATCATATTTTCATCGCCGCTCAGATGAGCCATTATCCTCAATTCTATTTGCGAATAGTCGGCCGAAAGAAATACATGGCCGTTCTCCGGAACAAATGCCTTTCTTATTTCGCGTCCTCTCTCATTACGAACCGGAATATTCTGGAGGTTTGGATTATTAGAGCTAAGCCGGCCTGTTGCTGCAACAGTCTGATTAAACGATGTGTGTATCCGACCTGTTTTCGGATTAATCAGTCCGGGCAATGTATCAACATAGGTTGAGAGAAGTTTTTTTAGCCTTCTGTATTCAAGAACTTTATTTACTATCGGATGCTTGTTCACAAGACGCTGAAGTGATTCCTCATTTGTAATGAATTGTTTTGTTTTCGTTAACCGTGCATTACTGTCAAGTTTTAATTTCAAGAACAAAATATCTCCTAATTGTTTTGGCGATGATATATTGAACTCTGTTCCTGCAAGTTTATAAATCTCGCTCTCAAGTTTCAAAATATCCTCCCTTAATTCCACGGCTATTGATTTCAGATTTTCCTCATTCAGCTTAACTCCTGTTTTCTCCATTGAGGCAAGTACTTTAATAAGCGGCATTTCGATATCCCTTGCAAGTTTCGCCATCCCCTCCTTTTCCAGTCGGGGTTCAAAAACTTCCTTAAGTTGCCACGTGACGTCAGCATCCTCAACGGCATACTCAACAATCTTTTCAACCGGTACCGACCTCATTGTTTTTTGGTTTCGTCCTTTCTCTCCTAACAGGTTTTCGATAGGAACAGGTGTATATGATAAATAAGTTTCAGCAAGGAAATCCATGTTATGCCTCATATCAGGTTCAAGGATATAATGAGCTATCATAGTGTCGAAAAAGGGACCGTTGACTTCCAGTCCATAGTTTGAAAGTACTTGTATATCAAACTTAATGTTTTGTCCTATTTTTCTGGTTAAATTATTCTCAAATTCAGGTTTCAGGATATTGAGCAGTTCGAGAGTCTTTTCCCGGGATTCCGGAAAATAAATCAGGTAGCCTTCACCTTTTTTCCATGAAACAGAAATAGCAACAAGCTCGGAATCAAGTGCATTTATGCTCGTTGTTTCAGTGTCGAAACAGAATTCCGTAAGTTTTCCTATTTCTATTGCCAGTTCTTTAAGTGCTTCAGCATCCTGCACCAGATGATAGGAATGAGGCACTGTTCCTATATTCAGCTTTGTTTTCGGTGTTGTACCGTTCTCACTATTCCCTTTGCTTTCTTCAAAGGATTGCTTCTTCACTTCCGCTGTCTCAAATATCCTTGATGCAGTTGTTTTGAACTCAAGCTCTTCAAACAATTCTTTTAACTTTGCATTATCAATTGCACCGACTCTCAGTTTATCTTCATCAAGTTCGACCGGAGCATCAACTACTATAGTTGCAAGTTTTTTTGAAAGCTCTATCTGATTTTTGTTTGCCTCTATTATTTCTTTAAGCCGCCCCTGCAGTTTGCCGGTATTCTTTAAAAGTTCTTCAATACTTCCGTATTCAGAAATCAGCTTCATTGCTGTTTTAGGGCCAATGCCTGGTGCACCCGGAATATTATCGGAAGTGTCGCCCATTAAGCCGAGGATATCAATGACCTGTTCAGGCCTTTCAATGCCAAATTCCCGTTTCACGTCATCAACCCGCCATATAACCGATTCACTGCCGCTGCGTGAAGGTTTATACATGAATATCTTATCGGAAACCAACTGTGCAAAATCCTTATCAGGCGTCATTAAATATGTCACAAATCCACGATTTGCAGCTTTATGTGCAAGAGTACCTATTATGTCATCTGCCTCATAACCCGGATATTCTATTATCGGTATGTTGAATGCCTCGATGAGCCTTTTTATATAAGGCACAGACTTTTTTATGTCTTCCGGAGTTTCCTCTCTTGTAGCTTTATACTCAGGGAATATTTCATGGCGAAATGTGGGACCTGGCATATCAAAAGCAACTGCCGCATGGCTTGGTTTCTCCTTTTGCATAACTTCTTCGAGTGTAAGCAAAAACCCGAATATAGCTGAAGTATTTAAGCCTTTCGAAGTGATTCTTGGATTCTTAATAAATGCATAATATGCTCTGAATATTAAAGCATATGCATCGAAAAGAAATAATTTTTTTTCGCTGGTTTCAGGCATAATATTAAATTATTAATTATCAGAAGCGAACCATTCTGCAAAAGATATTGCTGTTTCATATAGGCGCAGGCTATGAAGGGTAACTCCTTCCGGAAGACTGTCCCGCAACCGTGAGGCAAAATCTGCAACCAGATTCTCGCATGTGGGCTGATAATTCACCACTACCATGTTTTTGAATGCCTTCCCCATTACTGACTTGTTCTCCCTATCATATTCACTGCTTACCGTAATAGAATGGTCGAAAATGTTCAGAATCTTATCCATGACTATTTTTTTTATATCCGAAAAATCCATAACCATTCCTTCATTTGGGATATTGACATTATTCACAGGAATACCCGCCACAGTAACACATAACCGGTATGAATGACCATGTACATTGCTGCATGGACCATCATATCTGTCTAGTACATGAGCCATCTCAAATGTAAACTCTCTTGTAATTCTTATAATCTGGTTCATTAAACATTTCTTTATACAAAAAGAACAACACTTACGGACGTTATAATTTATTTATTTTTGATGTATAATTTTTTTATAAATTAATACGTTATTACTTTTGTATAAATATATAAATAAAAGAATGAAAAAAAACCTTTATATTCTTTTTTTATTGGTCGTGTCAGCTGCTATCTTACAGAGCTGTGAAAAAAAGGGAAATCCTCCTGCGGTCCCTCCTGTTGAAACCATGTTAATAGATTTTAGTAATTTTACAAGCAGTACAAAATCTGTTGCCACATTTGAAAGCTTAAGTAATCCAAAAGCTGTTCCTAATTATAACTGGAGCGTTGCAGCAACTGTTGCCGGAGTATGGAACAGACTTTTTTATGATAATTTCAGTGTTCCAGTTGAAGCACTGCGAAAAGCAATTGAAAACAAGCCCTCTTATCTTGCTAACAAAAAATGGCAGTGGAAATATTCTGTAAATGTTCTATCTGTAACTTACGTTGCAAGATTTACGGGTCAAATAACCTCTAAAGACGTTAAATGGGAAATGTATATATCACGTTCAGGAGCAGGTGGATTTGCAGAATTTTTGTGGTTTAGCGGCACAACAGCCCTCGACGGCAAAAGCGGTCAGTGGATTTTGAACGAAAGCAAGGATTCACAGGTGCCCATGCTTCAAATTGACTGGTTAAAAACAGCAACTGAAGTCAGCTCAGTAAAATATACTTATGTTAAAAGCGGGAATCCTATGAAAAATAGCTATATTGAATATGGCCATACAACGACATCATTAGATGCTTTTTATACAATCCATCTTTACGACGAATCACGTGGAACATTTGTTGACCTCAATATAGAATGGAGTACAACCGGGCATAACGGAAGAATTCAGGCTACCGCTTATTTTAGCGACAACAATTGGTACTGCTGGGATGGTAATGGAAATGACATTCAATGTTCCTGAAAAGTGAACATAAAGAGAAAAATTTCAGTAAATATTTCAGCCCGTTAATTTTTTGAAGTTTCCCATCCAAAATTAAGAACGCATTAAAATGGTCACTTATCTTTAACAATAAAGAATAATATTTCTTTTCTCAATTCTTTTTAACAATTTTGCGCTGCTTATTAATTTTTATGAAGAATATTCCTAAAGGTAAAATAGCTTTAATATTTATAATACTTATATTGCTTGCTGATCAGGCACTTAAAATATGGGTTAAGACACACATGGTTCTGGGTCAGGAAATTTATCTTTTTGGAAAATTCGGGATGCTTCATTTTGTCGAAAACAACGGCATGGCATTCGGCATGGAAATCGGCGGAAAAACAGGCAAAATATTTCTTAGCATTTTCAGGATAGCAGCAATTATATGTATTGCATGGTATCTTTCCACTTTGATAAGGAAAAAAGCTCACACAGGGCTTATTATTGCAATAAGCGCAATTCTCGCCGGCGCTATCGGAAACTTTATTGACAGTGCATTCTATGGTCTTATATTCAGCGAAAGCACTTACGATAAATTAGCCGTTCTCTTTCCTCCTGAAGGAGGATATTCCTCATTCCTTCAGGGGAGAGTAGTGGATATGTTCTATTTCCCCCTAATCAATACAACATGGCCTGACTGGTCTCCGATAAAACCAGGCGAATCATTCATATTTTTCAGGCCGGTATTCAATATTTCCGATGCTGCAATAACTTGCGGTGTATTTTCAATTATAATATTCCAGAAAAAAATGTTCAAAAACCTGAAGTAAAATCAGGTATTGCAACAGTTTTTGATACAATTCAGTAAAAGCTTAATCGAATCATTTTTCAATGAATAGTATATATTTTTTCCCTCTCTCTTTGCCGATAAAACTCTTTTGTCTCTCATTATGCCAAGATGATGCGAAACAGTTGCCTGCCCAATTTCGAGCATATTATATATTTGTGTAACGGTAAGCCTTTGCTCCTTTTCAAAACACTCAATAATTGAAATTCTTACCGGATGAGCTATTGCTTTAAGTAGTTCCGACGCCTTTTCAAGGCTTTCTGCTGTTAAACCTGATTCTTCCATCTATGCGATATTTTTACACAAATATATATATATACATGTAAATATATTAAATTTTTATGATTAGTTAATATTAAATGGTAAATCTTATGATTTTTGCTTCTATTCCGCATCGGAATTTTTTATATGTTTGAAAAACAAACACCGCATCGCATGTCAACTCTTGTAGAAATAAGAAAACCTGTCGAAAAAGAATTGGCTGAATTTGAGTCATTTTTTAACAAAACATTTAAGAGCGATGTGCCATTGCTTAAAATAATTCTCAATTATATTTTCAGGCGGAAAGGAAAACAGATGAGGCCTCTTCTTGTTTTTCTTTCAGCACGCCTCAACGGCGAAGTCAATGAATCAACCTGCGTGGCCGCCACCCTGATAGAGCTTCTGCATACAGCCTCGCTTGTACATGACGATGTTGTTGACGATGCCAGCCAGAGAAGAGGCGCTTTGTCTGTAAATGCATTATGGAATTCAAAAATTGCAGTGCTCACAGGCGATTATAT
>CAZIRN010000168.1:0-5589 GCA_964541495.1 uncultured Rikenella sp.
ATGCAACATCTTTCACGAAATACTTCAGATTTGTCCTCAGCGACCTGAATGATTCCGCCAGAGTTGAACCGGGATGCTCCACAACCGGTACTTCGCTCTTAATTTTATTATGGCTGATATATCCTACCACAGGAACTTTTGTACCTTTTTCAACATCCTTTTTGTCAATTACTTTATTGTTCAGATAATCAATCAGCAGTATCAGCAGAAGTGGTGTCATTAATCCAAGGGCAATTGCCATCGCATAATTCTGCCTTGTCTTCGGCCCTATCCGTGCTGCATTGTAAGGTACAGCATAGTCAATTATCCTGTTGTCCGACACATTTGATGCTTTTGCTATGCCTGCCTCTGCACGTTTCTCAAGCAGATAATTGTAAACGGTATTGTTAAGGTCGAACTTGCGCTGAATATTTATTAGCATTCTTTCAGTGCCAGGAAGTTTGTTCAGCTCAGCCTCAACTTCAGCAATCATCTGATCCGATTCACTGATTGCATTATCCAGATTTTTCAGACTGTTTGAGATGTTCTCGGCTATGAATGCCTTTGTGTCACGTATGCTGTTGTCAATTATTGAAATTGCCGGCAGATTGTCGGAAATATTCATCTTGAGCCTGTTTTTCTGCTGCTGAAGCGAAGCAAGTTCTGTTACCAGTCTTTCAAGCGAAGGATTGGATACCCCCATTGCACCTGGAGAAACAATATCACCTGTTTCGTTTTTCGAATTTATATATTCCTGCAGGTATTCGTAATATTTTCTCTGAAGAATTAGTGAACTCCGTTCAGTTTCATACCTTTCAAGCCTGTTCTGTATCAGTGCTCCCTCCCTGCTTAAGTCAATCAGCCTGTTTGAAAGTTTAAAGTTTTCCAGACTGTTCTCAACCCTTTTAAGCGAATCGGCTATCATACTAATCTGGTCATCAATAAATTCAATTGTCTTTTCTGCAGTCTGGTTTTTCACGTCAAGGCCCTGCTGGAGATACTCGTCCATCAGCTTGTTAAGGTAATCCGATTCCTGTTCCGGCACAGGCCCGCTCACGGAAAGTGTCACCAGCGTTGCCTCTTCCTCAACCGGTGAGACACTCAGTTTGCTTCGGTAGTGGTTGGCAAGAGAAAATGGAGAATTGAAATAAAAATAATACCTGTTGGATGCATCCGGGTTATAGGAGAAATAGTTTCCGTTTTTTAATATCCTGAAATCAAACCCTTTTTCATTAAACCTCTCCCCGAATGAAAGCGTCCTGCTGAATCCGTTCTTTCCGTCTATCTCGAGCCTATATGTATTATCCGAAAGAATCTTTATCTTAACAGGAATACCGGTTGTTTGCTTTTCAAGTGAATCGTAAACCACGATAAAAGGAGTATTTTTATACAATCTTGTCTCGGCAATACCTCTTTTCCCCACACTCACGTAAGAAACCTGGAACCCGGGCAGTTCCTTCATCACCCTGTAATTAAGCGTAAACGATTTCAGGATGCCTATTTCATTTTTAAGGTTCTGCTCGCTTTTAAAAGCAGTGGCTCCTGGAAAGATGTTGGCAATATCTGTTGTCCCCCCTCCGAACTGAGTATCTTTTATCAGCAGGGTTGAAGAAACAGTATATATCTCTTCCGACCAGCGGTTGATTCCGTATGCTATGCTTATTGCAATAAAAAGCGCTGCCGCAAACCAGTACCAGTTGCTTATAAAAAGAGACAGATAACGCTTGAAATCAATTGAGTCGTCTTCGAAACGGAAAGTTTCATCAGAAAAATTCTGGGATATATTGTTCATAAAGTAAAAGTTTTTTCAAGTTTTAATGTTCCATAGTTCTAGGTTCAGGGTTCAAAGTTCCATAGTTCAAGGTTCAGGGTTCAAAGTTCCATAGTTCAAGGTTCAGAGTTCAAAGTTCCATAGTTCAAGGTTCAGGGTTTTCGAGGTGTGAATTATAAAGGAATTTTGAGCCTTTATATCCTGAACTTTTCAGGGATTTAATAAGTTTAGCCGTTTTACGCATTAATGTTTCAGTTCGTGCAAGCAATTCATTATATTGCTCTTTTGTAATATAATTTTGATCAAATGCCCTGTAGGTCTGTGACCTGACTTCAGCACTTGAACTTTTAGAAATAAAAAGAAACTGAATAAATTCTTTATTACCACCTCTTTCAAAACCTTCCGGAATGGCATCCATTGCCGAACCGGCAGCAGCTCTCATCTGATCCCTGAATCTGAAATCATTACAAAAAAGCTCCTGTGAAGTCACAACAAATACATACCTGCATAACTCTCTCGCCAGCTGCCATATTTCCAAATCCTCAAATCTAACTACTTTCATAAACAATAAGTATATTATTCTATCTGTTTTTTCCTTTCTCCACCTTGAACCATGAACCTTGAACTTTGAACTATTTCATTTTTTGAAATAATTTATCAAAAGCAGCGTCGTAGTAATCGCCGATGAAACAGTAGTAATTATAAATGATATCGTCGGGAGGTTCATGTTGAAGATTTTGTGTTTCAGAGGTTCGACAATAACGACATCGTTGGGAAGCAGGAAATAGGCCTTGCTTGAGAGCAGGTTCTTATCCTGCAGGTTCAGTGTGTATGTTTCTGTTCCGGTTTCTGTAGGGCGGACTACCAGAACCTTATCGCGGCGGCCGTAATCGCTTACACCTCCTGCACGGCCAATGGCCTCAAGAACCGTAAGATAATTGTTATAATTAATATAAGACCCGGGGGCCCTTACTTCTCCTATTACGGTAAACTTAAAACTTAGTAATTTGCACTCAACCGTTGAGCCTTTAAACACCTGTTCTGCCTTTTCCTGAAGCAGTTTTCTGGTTTCTTCAAGAGTAAGCCCTGCCACTTTTATTTCACCAATAACCGGTAAAATAATGTTACCTTCCTGGTTTACATCATAACCGTAAATATATCCTGTCCCCTCTGCCTGCCCTATATATGAGCCTCCGTATGTTCGCGTAGATGTGAGAAAATCGTTAATTGTTCCGTCGGGAGTCATTGCTTTAACAGTTATGTAAAGGACATCTCGGGGCTGGAGCTTGTACTCGGGAATCTCCATTGTGAAAGTTTCTGCACCCCCGGTTCCGGAGAGATTATTAAGATATGCGAGTTTTTTCTGGGTGGTGCAACTTGCTAAAAATACTATCAAAAACAGTACTGAGCTTAATTTTTTTAACATGTTTATAACATTTTGATATGTATGAAATTTTTTCTTGTTATATTTTTATACTACTATTTGACAGAATTTTAATATTTTATAATATTAACTCTCTCTGTATCATCCTCAACACTTCGAAATGGGGGGAGAAATAAATTAGTATTGTCATGAAAGAAGGAAATATTCCTCATCATTATCATACTATTTTCGCTTTTTTTCCTAACATATATATTTCATTCAGAAAATAAATCCCCAGGAAAAAAACCAGAGGCTCTGACGGAAATTTATATCTGTTTGAGTCAGCAGCAACTGCAAGAAAAAAATTGACTGCTATAAAACCTGTATTAAGAAAAATAAAAAGAAGAACCAATGGAGAAGGTTTAATATACTTCAATGCGCAAATCAAAAGATAAATAATTGATGATGTAAATACAAAAAAAGAAAAAATAAAAATCAAAATTTTATAACTTTTAATTATAACTGCGGGTAATTTATTAAGATTTATGTTTTTTTCTGAGGTTACAACCAGAGATGTTGAACTTCTAAAACTGTTTAATAATGAGAAAAACCGGAGCTCCATAACCTCTTTTTTATTAATTCTTCTTAGTTCTTTGTAAAAAGGATTTAGTGCTTTTGAGATTTCAGGTTCAGGCTTCAGGGGGTTTATATCAAAATATCTGCAAAGTTCTGGCAGGGCAAGCGAATAAATCATATAGCCACCATAAAGCTTCATAAGTATCTTCTCCCTTCCTGAAAACTGTAATGACCCTTTATTTGTCTCAGGCTCCCTGTTTCTATATTGTTCAGCTACGTTCGCAAAAATTTCAAGCACAGGTTTACTGTCATCTGATACATCTTCATTACCTTTAATAGTGCTTACGAGAGCATTCCGTGACACCAGCATAGATCCTCCTGAAGGGAAAATTCCAAAGAAACCATTTTTCTGAAAATTATAATAAGCGTATCCGTTAAGAATAATAAAAACCGGTATTACAAAAATCAGCGCTTTTAAAATTGAAGAAAACAAATTATTCCTTATCCATACAATGGAATAAAGAAATAAAAAAACTGGAAAGATAAGAATAACAGGTAAGGTGTTAAACCTGCAAAGACACAAAAAAGCCGCAGTTACGCCTGAAAATATATAATATATATTTGAATTCTTCAGTATTCCTCTGTCAAAAAGGTATATTGTGAGAATGAATAAAAAAAGAGTAAGGATTTCTGTTAAAAGCATGTAGCCATAAAAAATTACCGAAAAATTCAAATAAAAAAGAAGTGTCGTTACTATCGGGTACCAGCTATTTGCAAAATGCCTCTTAATAATAAGAAAAATTAAATAACCCGAAATAAACACAAGTATATATTGAAAGAAAACAACAATTGATGCCAGTTTTTCAATATTTAGATGCATTATAATAAAAGACAGCAACCATGGATATAAAGGGGAACGATGCAAATAAATACCAGTATCTGCTTTTTCTGCAATTACTCTGGCATACTCAATATAAGAGGGAGCATCTCCATAATTGTAAACAGGTTTAAAAAGAATAATATATAAAATTGTTAAAAAAAATCCTGCAACTATGATTATCTCCCTGTCCTTTCTATTCTTATTATTAATCGATTTTAAATCAGTCACTTTAATTATTTGCTCCTCAACTATATCACTAAATTATTATATTTTTATCTCTGCAGGTATTCCATAAACCATACAATTGTTATAGCTATCCAGCACCAGCGAATGCATGCCGACAAACACTCTGTCGAGGCTCACATTTTCCCTCACAGACGAATTAAGGCCTATAAAACAGTGATTCCCTATCCTTACCTTCGACCCGATGCAGGCATTAGCCGCTATGAAATTGCCATTACCCAGCACAGTTTCGTGTTCAATGGTCACACCAGTGTTAATTATGTTGAAATCACCCATTACAACACCGCTCTGAACCGAGGAATGACTCATAACCACATTTCCCCTACCCATCCTGACACTCCCCGCTACATACGCCAGAGGATGTATGAAGCTGGCAAACCTTTCCTGAGAGATTCCGTAGCTCATGAGAAGGTCATACCTCTCCTTCATTTTTTCAGGCTTGAAAAGGGCAAAGATGAACGAAAGAGTTTTATCTTCAGCAATTTTACAGATCTCCCCTGTTCCCCCCAGTACCGGGTAACCGGCAATCAGAGTACCAGCCGCGTATATATCCACAACCACACCTGCAACATCCGCCTCATAACCGTGATTCATCACAGCATCCGATATCTGCTCTATGATATTCCTGGCAGTGCCTTCAGTGCCGATTATAACAAGCTTCTCTTTCAATTACTACACTATTTTTTGTGCCGTTTTTTCTGTTTACCCGCTCATTCCTCATTCCTCATTCCTCATCCCTCATCCCTCATCCCTCATCCCTCATCCCTTGAAGAAAGG
>CAZIRN010000169.1:0-5462 GCA_964541495.1 uncultured Rikenella sp.
TATTTAATTGGAGGTTATGTACGGGATCATCTTCTTGGCAGAGATAATCCGGAAAAAGATATTGATATTGTTGTAAAGGGGAGCGGGATTGACATTGCAAAAAAAATAGCAAGAAAGATTGACAGAAATATAAAGGTGACTGTTTACCGGAATTTTGGTACAGCAATGTTTCGTTTTGGCGATTATAACGTTGAATTTGTAGGAGCCAGAAAAGAATCATATTCAGCTGATTCCCGAAAGCCTGAAGTTGAAAACGGCACAATCGAAGATGATCAGAAAAGGAGGGATTTTACAATTAATGCACTCGCTGTAAGCCTTAACATGTCATCGTGGGGCACTCTTATTGACCCCTTTGGGGGCCAGGAGGATTTAAGAAACAAGATCATAAGAACACCTCTTGATCCTGACAGAACCTTTAGCGATGATCCTCTCAGAATGATGAGAGCTATAAGATTTGCCACGCAACTGGGATTCGATATTGAAGAAAATACTTTCAGCTCAATAAAAAGGAACAGGGAAAGGATAAAAATAGTTTCAGCAGAAAGGATAACTGCAGAAATAAACAAAATAATGGCATGCGGCAAACCATCGTCAGGGTTTATATTAATGGAGAATTTGGGACTTCTCGAAATTGTATTTCCGGAACTGGCAAAGTTAAAAGGGGTTGAAAAGAAAGAAGGGAAAGGCCACAAGGATAATTTTTTTCATTCCTTAAAAGTTCTCGATAATATATGTCTTAAGACCGATAATTTATGGCTGAGGTGGGCTGCGCTTCTGCATGATATTGCCAAACCCGAGACAAAAAGATATTCGAGCGAAACAGGCTGGTCGTTTCATAATCATGAGTTCATAGGATCAAAGATGATTCCTGGTATATTCAGAAGGTTGAAACTGCCGCTCAACGAAAATATGAAGTATGTACAAAAACTTATTTATCTGCATCTCAGGCCTATTGCACTTTCACATGAAACAGTGACAGACTCGGCAGTGAGACGACTTCTGTTTGAAGCCGGAGATGACATTGACGACCTCCTTTTGCTTTGTGAAGCCGACATAACTTCGAAGAATGAAGAGAAAAAATCAAAGCATCTCGAAAATTTCAGACTTGTAAGGAAAAAACTTATTGAAATCGAAGAGAAAGATGAATTGCGTAATTTCAAACCTCCTGTAAGCGGCGATGAGATAATTGCTACCTTCGGCATAAGGCCTGGGAAAGAAGTTGGCATTATTAAGAATTTCATCAGGGAAGCAATTCTTGACGGAATAATTCCGAACACTTACGAGGCGGCAAAGGAATTAATGCTTAAAAAAGGTGCTGAAATGGGATTAAAACCTATTGATTCTCAGTGGAAAAAAGATCAAGAACTACAGGCAGGTGATCACTGAAACCTCCCTGATATCTGTAACCATTATATGTTGAAAATGGCTTATATCCCGGATATTTATTATCTTTCGAAAGAAGAAGACCAGGTTTGATGATTTGAATATTCTCCCTGCTTGTATATATGCCGTTTTTGCATGACAATAGAGAATTGGAAACAACTATCTGGTCGAGCATTTCCCAGATGCCATTAAAACGGTAAGTTCCTTCTTTTCTATCAGCAAGATAATCAGAAAGGTTTATATAACTTTTAGATTTTCCATCAGTTAATATTTTCATTTCATTGCCTGAAGGAATACAATTGAAATCGCCAGCAAAAATGAATTTTGAACAAGCCCCTGATGAGGTTGATATTGAATCGGCCAGATATTTAAGCATTTCTGCAAAAGCCATTCTGGCTTTTTCCGTGGCAAGCACTCCTCCCCTTCTTGACGGCCAGTGATTCAGAAAAAGATGTATTGTATCATTCTTCCAAAACCATTTCGAATATAGAACCGAACGTGTACCAAAACCTGATTTTCTGAGAAAAGCAGGAAAATAATACTTGTATTTCAACAATTTAATAATATCATTTCTATATATCAGACAGACATCAATGCCTCTGGGATCGTTCGATTCTTCATGGATTATCCGGTAGTTATTTTTTGAGTTCAATGGTGTCAGCCTCAAAAGGTCTTCGATAACACGCTTGTTTTCTACTTCACACAAACCGACAATAGCCGGTAGTTCACCTTCTCCGCCAGCAACAATAACTTTATATATTGAATTAAGTTTCTGCCTGTATCGTGTCGAATTCCACCTTCTTATTCCTTCGGGGAGAAATTCATCATCGTCAGTTACAGGGTCATTATAGATATCAAATAGATTTTCGGTATTATAAAACATAATCCGGATTTTATTTTTATCATGTTTCAGGGGATAAATAAATCCGAAGCAGACTATAGCTATAAATAATGCAAAAAACACGGGGCATGTATTAATACCTGCCCCGTTTGCAGAATCGGCATGTTTCCTAATATGCATTGAGCCACCTGTATCTTCTGGCGCTTTCACCAAACTTGACCGCAAGTGTTAATTCGTGAGAGCCCAAAGTGTGTTTTCTTACTTCTGTAAGAGCGAAGTCAAATGCATAGGCAAAATAGAATTTATCGTATTTAAGGCCTAATAATAAAATAATTGCATCGCCTGTTCTGTAAGACAATCCGGCCCAATAATCGTTTTTATAAAACATTCTGGCAGTGAGGTCCATCTGAAATGATTTAAACAGCATATCTGACGATTTAATCAGAGCAGAAGGCTGCAATTCCCAGTCAGGTGCACCAGGGAATCGTATCTTTGCCCCGCCTGTCAGAAAGTAGTGGCCGAGTTCGGAACGTTTATTGTCACTGCTGTTGCCGAATAAAATTGATCCTCTCGATAATGAGCTCATTGCAAAGCCAATATAATAACTTTCTGTAGTATAGGTTGTTCCAAAGTTAAAATCAGGGATGTACAAGACTCTGTCGTAGTTATTGAGAAATTCATCGTCAACATCATGGAGAATAAGGTTTCCGTTAAGGTCTATTGCATACTGATAAAATGTGGCAGCAAGGCCGAACGATAATATATTGGGATAACTTCCAGTCCGACCCAGTTGAAGATGATAAGCATAAGCTCCTAAAATTCCAGTTCTGCTAATTATACCGTTTCTGTCGTTGAATACATAACCACCCAGACCTACATTACCTCCCTTGGTTGGCCGAATAGCTTTTCGCCGGACAGATGTTGATTTTGAAATATAACTGTCCTTCAGAATTCTTGTCTGAAAGCTGGCGGCATAAGTTGCAGGTGAATTTCCAAGTCCAACCCATTGCTCTCTGACCGTGACATTCACTGTAGAATATCCGTCACGTCCGGCCAGTGAAGGATTTATCAAAAAACCGTTCATCACATACTGGCTGTACATTGGAACTTGCTGGGCCTGTAAAGAAGCGGCGGTCAATCCAGCCAGTGCCGAAAGAATAATGAATTTTCTGAGTTTCATATATTCTGATAGTAAAATTTATCAATCATCTAATAACTGTAATAACTCCTTTTCTGGGTTGTGATCCATCGTTCAGGTAAAGGATATAATGGTATGAATCAACAGGAACGAGTTTCCCTTTATATCTTCCGTCCCATGGATTAGCAGCAGGATTTTTGCTTTTGAATATCAGTTTACCCCATCTGTTATAGACGAGTACTTCTGCATTTGGATACATCTCTATATTACGTATTATCCATGTATCGTTCTTCCCGTCACTATTGGGAGTAATTACTTCTGGAATCTCGAGGCAGTTGGTTCCGGTGAAATTAATTTCAATATCAAGCTCTGCAGCACATGCATTGATATCCATTACAATCACGGTATAGGTACCGTAGCCAGCTGTTCTTGTTGTACCGGTAATGCCATCAGACCAGAGTACTGTATATGGTGGCACACCGCCTGTAATGGTCAGTGTGATTGAACCGTCACCAGTATCCGGACAGGATGCATCAATAACAGTTGGAACAATCGAAAGCTTTTCCGGTTCGGTTATCTGAGCATTCTGAATAATCCTACATCCGGTTAAATCGGTAATTGTAACCGAATATTGGCCTGCAGGAACAGATGAGATATCTTCGGTAGTCTCACCGTTACTCCACAGGAACGTATATGGAAGAGTGCCTCCTGAAACCGTCAGGTCAATTGCTCCGGTGTTTGCCCCATTACAAAGAACATTTGACACAGACACAGATGCCGTCATACCGGAGGTCGGTCCAGTTACATCAACTCCAGATATATAAGTGCAACCGTTTGCATCAGTAATAGTTACAGTATAATTTCCGACAGGCACATTGTTCAAATCCTCAGTAATTGCCCCATTACTCCATATATAACTATAAGGCGCTGTGCCACCGGACACTGTAATATCAACTGCACCTGTTGATTCACCATAACATAATACATTTGTCACAACCGCATCGGCAGACAGGGATTCTGCCGGTTCATTTACTGTCTCCGTTGCAATAGCAGTACAACCGTTGACATCGGTCACTGTTACAGTATAGGTTCCTTCTGACAAACCGGTAATATCTTCTATAACTTCTCCATTGTTCCAGAGGAAAGTATATGGAGGGGTGCCGTTTGTAACAGTTATATCAATAGAACCGTTGGCTTCTCCAAAACATCTGACATTGGAAACAACCATATCAATATTTATCGGAGCGTCAGGTTGTGAAACTGTTTCAGTCGCAACGGCTATACATCCTGAAGCATCTGTTACAGTAACGGTGTATTCACCTGCCGGTACACCAGAAATATCTTCGGATATTTCGCCGTTACTCCAGAGGAATGAATATGGAGCGGTGCCACCGGTTACAGTTATATCCAGAGCTCCTGTTAAGTCGCCATAACATAAAACATTTACAACCGAAACTGTAACATTGAGCGGTGAACCTATTCCATCTGCAACTGTAGCGGAAACAAGTCCTGTACAGTTATTTGCATCAGTTATAATCACACTGTATGTACCTGCCGATACACCCGACAGATCTTCACTTGTTTCTCCATTGCTCCACAGGAACGAGAATGGTGGAGTGCCAGTGTTGACAGTCAGGTCAACAGCACCGTCACTGCCTCCCTGACACGTCACATCGGTCGCAGAGGCTGTTCCTGAAGGAGAGGTATTAACAACTACGTTAACAGGTTTAATATCATAGCAACCTGTAATATCATCAGTTCCCTTGATATAGTAGGTGCCATTAGTTGCAGTAATTGGCGTTAGATAAGGAATAGTAGCTGCTAAATCTGTCCAGTAAGAAATTGAAAGACCGGGATCCGAACCAGCTATAACAGCCGGGTCAGTAATGTTAACTGTAGCAGGGGAACATACAGGTGATGGGTCTGTCACTACAAGGACAGGAAGAGCGTTCACAGTAATGGAGCCTGTTGAAGATATCAAACCACAACCGCCTTCAAGTTCAACTTTATAATCGAACATTCCAGATTCAGTCGGTATGCCACTTATTGTTACTACATCCGATGCCCAGCTACCAGTTACTCCTGTCGGAAGTCCACTTA
>CAZIRN010000170.1:0-5439 GCA_964541495.1 uncultured Rikenella sp.
GGAAAGAATAATAGAAGCAAATATGAACTGCAAGGCCATTGTCCATATAGAACCCCTGGAGGAGATTTTTTAGCAGCAATATATCAATTGATAATCATTCTCATTTTTAAATTAATTATATCTGAAGAAGCAGCCATAAAATAACCACAAAAAAGTCTAAATATTTTTTAGTAATTTTTGCAGGCGCGATACATTTTATTTTTAAAAATTAAACGCATATGATATATTTTATTGAGATTATAATTTTTTTGTAAACACAAATGATAAATTTTTACTGAGATAATAATTTGCTGCGGAAGCTTGACACTTAATTCTATAATTGTTTTCACTTTTTTGATTGAGACACCCAAGAGCATTGATATTGCTGATATTACAAAAAACCTTCAAAAAAACGACGCGTTTAAATCGCTTTAGAGCGATTTTTTTTGATGTGGTAATATAATTAGACCTCGTGATTTTTCTTACTAGAATATGCAGCCGGTATCCGGGCAGCTTTAGCCGGATCAATAGGGCCAATTACAGAATTATCCGGATAGAGTTTTTTTAAGTTAATCAAGATAAGTAAATTAAGAAAGATAAGTTAATCAAGAAAGGGAAATTGTGAGAAATCTCGAAATAAATAATTATTGAGCATTTAATATTACAAATTAAAGAATTTATAAGGCCAATAAAAAATTTTATCAATAAAAGAGGACTTTGCCTCTTCTATGTCGAATATTTCAATTGCGCTAAATAATCATTTCGCGCAATATTGAATAAATAATCAAAAAGGGGATATGTAATATGACTAAGCTTCCTGATATTGCAGTTGAATTTCTTGAATACATGGAAACCATCCGCGGTAAATCAAAAAATACTATCACCGCTTATAGTTATGACCTTGCTCTCTTTTTTAAATATATAAAAATGAAACGCGGTTATTTAGTAACCGATATGGAAATTGATGAAATTCCCATTGATGATATAGATATGTATATGATCAACAATATAAGCCTTGCTGACTTATATTCCTTCCTCTCCTTCGCGGCTAACCAGAGAGACAATAAAAATTACGCCAGGGCCAGAAAGGTTGCATGTATAAGATCCTTTTTCAAATACCTTCATAAAATGAAAATGATCAAAGAAAACCCAAGCATAGAACTGGAATCACCGAAAATAAATTCCAGGCATCCTATTTACCTCACTCTTGAGGAAAGCAAGCAGCTTCTTTCGTCCATAGACGGCGAGAACAAAGAAAGGGATTACGCTATAGTAACTCTCTTCTTAAACTGCGGACTGCGCCTTTCAGAACTAATAAGCATAGATATAAACAAAATCAGCAATGACATACTGACCGTAATCGGAAAAGGCAGCAAAGAACGGACGGTATATCTGAACAAGGCATGCATAGATGCCATAAATAACTACTTAAAGGTCCGCCCTGTTGATGATGTTAAAGATAAGAATGCATTGTTCTTAAGTGAAAGAAAGCGCAGAATCAGCAAGAGAACCGTACAATACCTTGTGAAAAAATATATCGGTATTTCCAACCTTGATATGGAAAAATACTCCCCTCATAAGTTAAGGCATACTGCTGCCACTCTAATGTACAAGTACGGAAAAGTCGATATCAGGTCTCTTCAGCAGATTCTTGGGCATGAAAACATTTCAACAACACAGATTTATACGCATTTAGATGATGAAACTCTCAGGAACGCAATAAATGCCAATCCCCTTTCCGGGGAGAAAAAATAAATCTTCGAAATGATTAACATAATAATATTTATGTTAATCATTTCCTTCTTTTTCACTGTAATCCACTATATAGTCTCTCTCATATTTCCATTTTTCCAGATCTTCCATATCCAATTCTGCATCTTCCTCTTCTATTATCTCGTCTATCTCAATGCTGTTGTAATCAGCAGCCTTATCTATGCAAGTGCAGCAATTATCGCAAATCTTATTTGGATCAATGTCACATCTGTCGCATTCTCCGCAGTCGGTACATTCTCTGTCCGTTAAAACACACTCTTTCTTGTATTCCATATATCTTCCTCCCCAGTTTATACGTCAGCTCTATTTTACAATGTATTGGCACTAAAATGCAATCCGGTCATTAACTTGGGAAATTCTTCTATAATCTATTCAGAGAAGAATATATTATGCCGATATTATATTTAAATGCTTGCTTTATATTTGTATAAGAAGGCGGTGCTAATATTGATTAATGCTTCTGCTAATATCTTTGTTTTTACAGCTTATGTTTCCTTGCTGATAATTGAGTTTGTTTTTTTGAAAATACTATATATTGACTTCAGCACTCCCTGGCTTATTACCACATTAATATATGTTTTGTTCATAATATATCAGATACTGGTCAGAGTTAATGAACAAGTGGAAAAAGGCAGAGTAAAGGAAATTCTGTATTGTATCATTGACTCTATTAACGGGATACCGCTGGTCAATAAGGATAATAAAATAATTATACAATGGGATGTAATTTTTAAAAAACTGATTGATAAAAAAGAATACTTTCTATATGACAATATTATAAAGATAAAAACAAAAAACATTGACCGATATGTTAACCAGTATCCCTCCCTCCTATTTAACAGCTCCATGGATATGCTGGAAAGAAAAAACAAGATTGACACAAAATCTATTATTAAAGGAAAAGAATCCGCCCCGAAAGAGTTATCGGAAGAACTGGATATAAATGAAGAGATGAAGAAAGTGTTGTATGTCAAATATTTGAGCGCTAACAAAATGACACTGGCTAATCTTGATTCTTCCGTTTACTTTGATATTGTGTTAAATGATGAATATGAGCCCCCTGAATTTGAAAAATTCGGTATCAAACCTGATGACAGATATGATGGATTTTCATTGGTTGCTTATCATAAGGATAAGAAGTACATTCTGGTTCCAAGGATAATAGTATATTGCAAAAGAATCGACAAGGAAAAGTGGCTGTATCGAAATATAGACAGAATCATAAAATGTGCCGAAAATATAGCTGCAGGTATACAGGATTACTTAATAATTGTAGATGAGCTGAGTTTAAAAGATGTAACGACCGATTACTATGAGGAAGAAACCGAAGTAATACCGCCTTTCTATTTTGAGCGCTTAGACAATAACATCCTGGAGTTTTCCGGAATAGGAAAAGGCAGGGAAGTTGCAAGGGCTTACTGTTCATTGGATACATCTCATAATAGCTTTGAAATCAATCTGCAAAAATACGAGTTGATTATTGATGGTGTCAGCGAAGTTGTAGAAGAAGAAAAAACAATCGCCATAGGAAATGCGTATCAACCTGTTGTTGCCATAATGGAGAAAATGCCGATAATATCCAATAACATTAAACTGGCAATATTAAAGAAAGATATCGAAGACCTTGTAATTAAATAAGTATTCTATTTGAAGCCTGGAAAATATAAAAGTTCTCCGGGCTTTATATTTGCGTTCTGCAGGCCATTGATCTCCATAACCCTTGATATATATTCCCTTATATCCATATCCCCCTTATGCTTTTGTGACATGTTCCACAGTGTATCCCCCACTTCCACATATTCAGGAATCATCGTGACATCCTTATTCTCCCTGGCACTTACTGCAAGCGTAAAAAGCGAGGACATTGCAAATATCATTATAATTCCAACAGAGACTACAAACCTTGATTTGCTTCTGATAACATACCTTTTCATATAATTACCTCCATAGCGAACATTTGTTCTTTTCTCCATTATATGCGAACATATGTACTATGTCAAGAAAAAAATTAAAAATTTACGAACGTATGTTTGAAATTTATAACTTGTTATGTTATAATGATAGAAGAAATTATTGGGAATTATATTTATATTGGAGAGTAATATGAATATTGATGATTTAAGTAAAAAGCAATTTGAAGTCTTGAACTTCATAAAAAAGGAGATCAATAAGAAAGGTTATCCCCCTTCTGTCAGGGAGATATGTGATGCCGTGAAGCTGAAATCCACTTCTACCGTTCACGGCCACCTGGAGAGGCTTGAAAGAAAGGGATATATCCGAAGAGACCCGACAAAGCCTCGTGCCATTGAAGTCCTCGACAGCAACAGCTCTATTGTTACAAAAAAGGAAATGGTAGAGCTGCCTGTAGTCGGCAAGGTTACAGCAGGCCTGCCCATACTTGCCGAAGAAAATATCGAAGATACATTTCCGGTGCCTATAGATTTTGTCGGAAACAGTGAAGCTTTTATGCTGATTGTAAAGGGTGACAGCATGATAAATGCCGGTATATTTGACGGTGATTTTGTAATTGTCAGGAAGCAGTCGGTCGCCAGGAACGGGGATATTGTAGTAGCATTGTTAAATGATGAAGCTACAGTCAAGACCTTTTACAAAGAAAAGGATTATTTTAGGCTGCAGCCGGAGAATCCCTACCTCATGCCGATAATAGCCAAGGAGCTTTCGATTCTGGGAAAAGTTATAGGAGTTTTCAGATCCATAAAATAAAAATAATCCGATAACCGCTAGATACTCAAGCTGGTTATCGGATATATTTTTTTGTTTTATTTCTTCCGGACAGGAATCCAAACTTCACTGTAAGCGTAATCTTTTTTATTTTTATCCATCTTAGTAAATGAAAAAGAAGGAGCATTGATTACTTCGTAATTCGACGAAGGAAGCCATTCTGAATATATTCTTGCCATTGTATTCTGCAGCGTGGAAGGAAATAATCCTTCATTCGGAAATACGGCCCAGGTACAGGCTTCTACGTGCACTTTTTCCAATAGATTACTTACATTATTTTCAGTGGTTAATATGCCTATCAAGTGAGTTAACTCTCCTTCTTCTCTTAAGAAGTCAGCATCAGCATCATAAGAAGCATTGACAATCTCATAAGGTTCCATATTTTGAAGAGAATGCATTTCTTCTTTTTGTTCCTCAGTTATGCTTTCCGCAAGCTTAACTATCTCTTGGTTGATACCTTCAAATTGCATAGGGACACGTTTACTTACACCGACTAAATTAAACGCCGGTTTGTCTTCAATTCTAAATTCCATATTCATTCCTCCCTTGACTGTTATTATAAATGAAAGCTTAGGAAAAGATTTGATTATGCCTTTTTTCATTACATCTGAGGGTAAAAATCCGCTCCATTTTTTAAATGCCCGGGTAAAGCCGTCCATTGACTGATAACCGTATTTAAAAGCAACATCAGTTACCCTTTCTCCATTTAATAAATCCTTATTTGCTTCCGACAGCTTCCTGTTCTTAATGTATTCACTAAGAGTCAAACCTGAAAGATAAAAAAATATCTTTCTGAAGTGATAGTCGGAAACTCCGGCATATTCGGAAATTATTTGGGGAGATAAATCATCGGTCAAATGGTCTTCAATATAGTCTATAACATGATTTAATTCCTTCAGCATTATATCCCTCCCTCGTATAATTGTTTTTATACGGTTTTAATAA
>CAZIRN010000171.1:0-5434 GCA_964541495.1 uncultured Rikenella sp.
TTGCCGGTATGATTCATTTTTTTTCTGCAATTGTTTGTTTATATCGAAAATATATTTTAATTTTGATTAGAAAATAATCAAAATTTACGACTATAATATAATCATTTTTTTGATATGTACTTCGCTGAGAACATAAAATTTTTAAGGAAAAGAAAGGGCAGGACCCAGGATGAAGTGGCTTATGCCCTTAACCTTAAGCGTTCCACACTGAGCGGTTATGAGAATGGGATAGCGCAACCCGGAATCGAAACCCTGATATCTTTTTCGAGCTATTTCAATGTTTCGATCGACACTCTGCTGAAAATAGACCTTTCGAAGCTTTCGGAAAGTCAGCTTGGCGAGCTTGAACGCGGATATGATGCGTATGTGAGGGGAAGCAACCTGAGAGTGCTTACCACCACGGTAAACAGCAAAAACAAGGAAAACATTGAACTTGTAAATGAAAAGGCAAAAGCAGGTTACACTACGGGTTATGCCGATCCTGAATATATTGGCGAACTGCCAGTATTCTCGCTTCCTTTTCTTTCGGAGAACAGGAAATACAGAACTTTCCAGCTCAAAGGTGATTCAATGCTTCCGATTCCTGACGGTTCATGGGTTACAGGTGAATTTCTTCAGGACTGGAATAATATTGTCAGCGGGAAAGCATATATAGTATTTACACTTGACGACGGCATAGTGTTTAAAATCGTAGAGAATAAAATTGCTGAAAGCGGCAATCTTGTTCTTTATTCACTTAATCCACTATACAACCCTTATGAGGTTCATGTTAGCGAAGTAAAAGAAATATGGACATTTGTAAATTACATTAGCAGCGAGCTTCCAGAACCGTTTATTCCTGAGAAGCAGCTTTTGCAGACTGTTGCAAAAATGAAACGTGACCTTCAGCAATTAAAGGCCCGACTTGGAACAGAAATAATTGATATTGACGAAGTAAAAGAATGAGAAATTAATATTGTCACTCGTCGACCAGACAATTATTAAGGAAATCGTTCAATGGTTTCATTGCAAGGAAACCATTGAATGCCGTATCGAAAAAAGCCGGACTTGTTACTTCCTTATCGGTAAAAGTACGGTCGGCCATAAAGCTCTTATATTTAAGAAGTTCGAGATAGGGATGGTTTGAGTCATAACCTTTTGGGGCACTCTTAAGTTTCTCGCCTTCAATTGTTCCGAAGAACTGTTTAAAGTTTTTATTTGTGATAATTTCAACAAAGTTTTCGGGTTCCTGGTCGATTCTTTCTCTTATAGCTGTAAGCCATTGATTATCTGGTATATAAGCACCACCGCTAATCATACTCTGAGATGGTTCTATGTGAAGATAATAGCCTGCATATCTATGTATATTTTTTCTGCCACCTTTAATAATAAGGGCGCCAAAATTTGTTTTATATGGCGATTTGTCGTTTGAAAACCTTATATCACGGTTTATTCTGAAAATACATGATTTCGCCTCAAGTCCGCGTAATGGATGCTCATACAAAGCCAGTCTGTCAATAAGAGCCTGAACAAAATCCTCAAAATTTGTTCTGGCTTGCAAATATTTTTCTTTATTCGCAATGAACCATTCTCTGTTGTTATTGTACGAAAGGTTATCGAGAAATTCTATTACTGATTGTTTAATGATCAACATAATCCAGGTTTATATTATGCAATTTTAATAATATTTTGTTAAAAGGTGCAGTTCAAGTGCCGGAACTGATTTTTCTTCGTCTACCGTAACGTAATGAAGGCGGACTTCGTCCGCAGAAACAACGTGAAGGCGTACTTTGTGCGCAGTAACGAAGTGAAGGCGTAAGTTAACCAGCAGAGCTGGAAGCATTATGGTTTTAAATAAGAAATTTCCTTTAACATAAAATCGGTGCCGTTCCGGTGCTAACGCCCCGGAACTGATTTTATGTTAACCAGCAGAGCTGGACGGAAATTCCTTTTAGATTCCTATAATTATTATTATGTTAAATTTAAGATTTTATTTATTAGAATATGGCAAATAATTACGCAAATAATAGTTCTACCCTTTTTATATATTATATAACCAATAAAAAACGCGGTTGTGGTAAACAACCGCGTTATGCAGAATATTGTAAGAGTTCTGTTTTTACATACTTTCTAGTTTCTTTACAACTTCCTGATATTTTGATTCATATTCGGGATAAACAGTTCTGAGCCGGAAATATAGTTCCTTAAGATTCCTTAACGAATCGGGATCATCTTTCTTAATAGTTGCAGCTTTTTCGAAATATGGTATTGCCTGTACAAAAACGTTGTTTGCTTCATTAATTGCGGCATTATATGTAGGTACGTCCATTATTTCGTTTGCTTTTTGAAACATTGCAACTGCTTTGTTGTAATAGCAAACTCCGAGATTAAATTGAGTGTTGTATTCATCACCTTTAAGTTCAACTGATTTCTTAAGGCTCTCAATAGCTTCATCATATTTCTCCTGCTTCATGTATAGCACCCCTTCAGCCCATAACAATGTGTAATCGTTCGGATTTTTGCTTTTAGCCATTTCCAAATATGAGAATGCCTCACTGATTTTGTCATTTGCCATATAGAAATCAATAAGGTTTAGTAAAACATCCTGGTTATCAGGGAAAAGTTCAGCAGCTTTTTTAAGTATTGATTCAGCATTAGCCATGTCCTTTAATTCCCTATAACAATTATATATCAAAAAATAAGGTGTCGGACCTTCATACTTCATGTCGGCACATTTTTGAAAATACTGAATTGCCTTATCGTAGATTTTAGCGTTAAATGCAGCAAGTCCCGCATTAAAGTATATACCTGTGTCTGGTACACCTATATAGAGATCACTAGTAGCTATTTTAATATTGCTTTCAAACGATTTCAAAGCACCTTCATAATCCTGAGCTTCAAACCTCTGAACTCCCTGCGTGATAAAATCATTGCCTAGCTGAACATAAGTATTATTAAGTTTTAATTGTTTTTCAATACTCCCCTTTGTATCAAGTTCCAGAGCTTTCTCATAGGCAGCAAGTGCTTCCTGCAGAGGATCTTCATAAAACGATTTGAATTTAGGATTATCTGATCTGAAAACCTCCTGAGCAAGCCTTCCTTTTGCAACCCATGTTTTCGGATTATCTTTTGATTTTTCGTTAACAAGTGCCTGGTCGAGTGCTTCTTTGGCTTTATCAAGCATTCCCTGATCAATGTAACTTAGAGCCGTGTTTACCTTGCCCATCTGGGCAAAAGTGCCACAAGTAATTGATATTGCTGTAATTATACAAAATAATTTTTTCATGATAATACTTTTAATGTGAAAATTTCGTCCAAATTTAAAATATTACTTAATAATTATCAAATTCTTTGCCAATTTCGTTGTCTTTTTGTATTTCTTCTCCAGAAGAATTATTTTCTTCTTCCTCATTTTCTTCACTTTCCTCATTTATCTCCACACATGCCACTGATGCAATAGAATCATTTTCTTTCAGATTTATCAACTTTACTCCCTGAGTTGCTCTTCCCATAAGCCGAATACCTGAGACAGGAATTCTCAAAATATTGCCGGCTTGGGTGATTATCATCAGGTCATGATTATCAGTAACATCTTTCAGTGCTACAAGACAACCAGTCTTTTCAGTCACATTAATTGTTTTAACACCTTTCCCCCCCCGGTTGGTAATTCTGTAACTATCTATATTTGTGCGTTTCCCATAACCTTTTTCAGAAACGACCAGTATATCTTTTTGTTTTTCTTCGATAGTAACCATTCCAATAACCACATCCTTTTCCGAGTCAAGTTTGATTCCGATGACTCCTGAAGCAGTTCTGCCCATAGGTCTGACACTGCTTTCAGGAAATCTTATTGCACGCCCTGATCTCACTGCAAGCATTATCTCATGTTTGCCGTTTGTCAGACGTGCCTCGATAAGTTCATCACCTTCCCTTATGGTTATTGCGTTCAAACCGCTGCTTCTTGGCCTTGAATATGCTTCGAGGGAAGTCTTTTTTATAATGCCTTTTGCAGTGCATAGTACTATATAATTATTTTTTATATAGTTTTCATCATCGAGATTTTTAACATTGATGAAAGCTTTCACGCTGTCGTCCGATTCCATATTGATAAGGTTTTGAATTGCTCTTCCTTTTGATATTTTTGTTCCTTCCGGTATGTTATATACCTTGAGCCAATAACATTTCCCCTTTTTTGTAAAAAAGAGCATATTATTATGCATTGTGGCGATGTAAAGGTATTCAATAAAATCCTCATCCCGTGTAGTACTTCCTTTCGAGCCTGTCCCTCCCCTGTTTTGTCTCCTGAATTCTGAAAGTGGCGTTCTTTTTATATATCCCAGATGAGATATTGTTATTACCATTTCTTCATCGGAATAAAAGTCTTCAGGGTCAAATTCTTCAGCATTAGGGATAATTTCAGTGCGACGTTTGTCGCCATATTTCTCTTTGATTTCCAGTAATTCATCCTTTATTATCTTCATCTGAAGTTCAAGGCTATCCAGTACTTTTTTGAGATAATCTATTTGTTTAATTGTTTCGTTGTATTCTTCTCTTAATTTACTTTGTTCAAGACCTGTAAGCTGCCTCAATCGCATATCAACAATTGCCCTTGCCTGTGCTTCCGAAAGTGTGAATCTTTCCATAAGTCTTTCTCTTGCCTCATCAGGATTTTGTGAGCTTTTGATTATTGCAATCACCTCGTCTATATTGTCGCTGGCGATTATAAGACCTTCAAGAATATGTGCTCTTTTTTCAGCCTGATCAAGTTCAAACCGTGTTCGTCTGAGTATTATTTCGTGACGGTGTTTAACATAATTTTCAATTAGGTCTTTCAGATTGAGAAGCTTTGGCCGTCCCTTTACCAGTGTAATGTTATTGACATTAAAAGTTGTCTGTAATTGAGTATATTTATACAGATTATTAAGAACGACCTGAGCAGATGTGGCATCTTTTTTTAATATTATTACTATCCTCATGCCGTTGCGATCGGATTCGTCATTAATATAAGATATTCCCTCTATTTTATGTTCATTAATAAGATCGGCAATTCTTTTTATCATTTCTGCCTTGTTGACCATGAATGGAATTTCGTTTACTACAATGCATTCCCTTCCTGAATGAGTATGTTCTATTTCAGTTCTTGCCCTTACAATTATTCTCCCTCTGCCAGTCTCATAAGCATCTCTGATTCCCTGTTCGCCATAAATAATTCCACCTGTCGGAAAGTCAGGCCCTTTGACATATTTAAGTAATTCTGTCGTGGTAATATCTCTGTTATCAATAAAAGTAATTATTGCGTCGACTATTTCCGATAAATTATGTGGTGGCATGTTAGTGGCCATACCTACGGCTATACCGGAAGCTCCATTTATAAGAAGGTTTGGAATTTTTGACGGTAATACTATCGGTTCCTGAAGCGAGTCGTCAAAATTAAGCTGAAAATCCACTGTGTTTT
>CAZIRN010000172.1:0-5407 GCA_964541495.1 uncultured Rikenella sp.
ATTGGATTAATTGATTAATTTAATTTTTGATAATATTTTTAAACAATAAAGGCTAATCAAGATAAAATATTCATAAAGATGCTAATCAAGCAGGTATTATTCTCTGGTTTTACTTTTTTATTCGTAAACACTTTATCAGCGCAGACAAGGATTGAAGGTTTAAATTACATTGACAAAACGCCGGTTTCAGTAGAGATAAAGGGTGATAAAATTGTAAGTATTACCTCTATTGAGAGACTAACCGATGAAAGTAAGGCTGTTTACATTGCACCTGGTCTTATCGATATTCAGATAAATGGCTTTATGGGAGTTGATTTTTCTGACCCCGCGCTGAGCAAAAAAGATATTTTAAAGGCAATTGAAGCACTTTGGGAGCATGGGGTTACAACTTTTTTGCCAACTTTGATTACGGCAAGCCATGAGCTATTGTTGAGGAGTTTCAGGATATTTGCTCAAGCTCTGGATGATTCTGTTATTTCGCGGTCTATCCTAGGGCTTCATCTTGAAGGGCCTTATATTTCTCCTGAGCCTGGTTATCGCGGGGCTCATCTTGAGAAATATATCCGAAGGCCTGATTGGGTTGAGTTTCAGGAATTTCAGAAGGCATCGAACCAGCATATCAAACTGATTACTCTTGCTCCGGAGATAGAGGGGGCGATACCATTTATTCAAAGATGTGCGGAAACAGGCGTAGTTGTTTCACTGGGACACCATAACGGGAATTCGGAAATAATTAAATCGGCGACGTATGCGGGTGCGAGGTTGTCAACACACCTGGGCAACGGTTGTGCTAATGAAATAAACCGTCACAACAATCCGCTCTGGCCTCAGTTATCGAACGACTTGCTTTTTATAAGCATTATTGCCGATGGGTTTCACTTAAATTCAGATGAGATCAGATGTTTTTACAAGATTAAAGGCACTGAGCATACTATATTAGTTTCTGACGCTCTCGATCTGGCAGGGCTGGAGCCGGGCGAGTATATTAGAGGGGAACGTAAAGTAATTTTGACTCCTGATGTTGTTAAATTCCCTGCGGAAAATGTATTGGCCGGAGCCGCATCCCCTGTTTCGAAAGGTGTTATAAATATAATGCGGTTAACGGGATGCAGCCTGGCCGATGCTATCAGGATGGCCAGTTCAAATCCGGCAAAGTTGCTTGGATTGAACTATCTGGGAGAATTAAAGCCTGGTAATCGTGCTGACATAATTCTTTTTACGCCTGGTGAGAAGGATATAGAAATACAAAAGACTTACGTTGCAGGAAAATTAGTATATGAGTCGAAAAGATAAGAATAATGTAAAATAGCTTAAACAGCATCCAGATATGAATGATACAGGAAAGAAGGTAGGTCATTATCGTTACAAAATTTTAGCTCTGGTATTTTTTGCCACGACAGTCAATTATTTTGATCGCAGTATCATAGGCGTGATGGCACCCACTTTACAAAAATTATTTGGATGGTCGAATACGGATTATGCATCCATTATGATTTCTTTTAAAATAGCTTATGGTATTGGACTGCTGTTTATGGGGAACATTATAGACAAGCTGGGTACTAAAATTGGTTACACTATTTCCATTGTAACATGGAGTATTTTCGGGATGCTTCATGCGGCTATCCGACCTGCTTTTAGTCTGATAGGGTTTATTATTGCGCGTTTTGGGCTGGGTATAGGAGAATCGGGTAATTTTCCGGCAGCAGTAAAGACTGTGGCCGAGTGGTTTCCCAAAAAGGAGAGAGCCTTTGCAAACGGGATTTTTGATGCTTCAACAAGTGTGGGAGCGATTCTTGCACCGTTCATTGTTGGTGCCATCGTTTCGGTTGACGGTAAAAACTGGCAGATACCATTTCTATTTACCGGTGGATTAAGTGCCATCTGGGTTTTACTCTGGCTTAAGACTTACCACAGGCCGCAGGATCATCCGAAGTTAAGCAAGGAAGAGCTTGCTTATATAAATAGTGATTCCATTGAAGAGACTGCGGAAAAAATTCCATGGGCGAGGCTATTGCCGAAGCGTGAAACATGGGCTTTTGCACTGACCACAGTTACAGATGCAGTGTGGTGGTTTTACCTGTTCTGGGGAGCAAAGTTCCTTGGCGAGCAGTTTGGAGTGGATATAAATAATATTGGGCTTCCTTTTTTAATAATTTTTTTAATGGCCGATGCAGGAAGTCTTTGTGGGGGTTATGCCTCGGGAGCGTTGATTGGTAAAGGCTGGTCGGTTAATCGTGCTCGGAAAATTACAATGTTGGTATGCGCGATTCTTATTCTTCCGGTTTCTATAGTACCGATGCTTGGCAGCAAATGGCTGGCTGTATTTTTGATTGGATTGGCTGCAGCAGGTCATCAGTCGTGGTCAATTACCGGTTATACTCTGGTTTCGGATGTTTTTCCCAGGAAAGCCGTTGCCTCGGTAACAGGAATAGGTAAGATGGTTGGGGTAGCCACATCTATCGTTGCCGATTATGCACTTGGGACAGTACTCGATTCTTCGGGTAATCTGGGTTATTTCTGGGCATTTATAATTGCGGGATTGTCGTATCTTTTTATTCTAATCTTTGTGCATTTACTTATGCCTAAGATGACTCCTCTCAATGATAATCTTGAATATGTTACAGTGCAGAATATTAATAAAATAACCACATAAACAAAAAATTATGGAAATAATAATTTCGGAGACCAAGCAGGAACTTGGTAAGAAAGCAGCTCATCATGGGGCAGAATTAATTCGCGAAGCTATCCGTGAAAGAGGCGAAGCCAATATCATTCTGGCAACCGGAGCATCGCAGTTTGAGATGTTAAGCGAGTTAGGGCGGGAAAATATTGACTGGTCAGTAGTCACTGCATTTCACCTGGACGAATATATTGGGATATCGGAGGATCATCCGGCATCTTTTCGTAAATATCTAAAAGAGAGATTTGCAAATCTGGTTCCGTTGAAAGCGTTTCATTATGTAAATGGTAGCAGTGATAATCCTGAGGAAGAATGTATCCGACTTGGGAAACTTATTGCAGAACATCCTATTGATGTAGCCTTTGTTGGGATTGGAGAGAATGGTCACCTGGCATTCAACGATCCTCCTGCCAATTTCGAAACGGAAGAAGCCTATCTGGTTGTTAACTTAAATGAAGAGTGTCGTAAACAACAGGTAGGGGAAGGATGGTTTCAGACACTTGAGGATGTACCGAAACAAGCTATTAGCATGTCAATTAAGCAAATAATGAAATCGAAGGCTATTATTTGCAGTGTTCCGGATAAACGGAAAGCCCGGGCAGTATATATGACTATCAATCATAAGATATCGCCCGACTGTCCAGCCAGTATCTTACGCAAACATACGAGAGCTTTTTTATATTTGGATCGAGATTCTGCTTCATTGATATGATTTTTTCAGTTTTTATGAAAGAACTCTTTCTTCTCTTTTTGCTATTTTTTTAGGTTATGTTTGTCAGGGCACAACTGTCGGAAGGGGTTTATAAGAAACCTTAAAAATATTTTTTTACCGTTGCATGAAAGTTTTCTCAGGCAATTGAGAATGAGTAGTTAATTTAGTGTGAATTAAATCATTTTATTATGACAAAGCGTAGAGAATTTATTAAAAGAAGTATTATAGGAACGACTGGGCTAGCCATTGGTGGAATGGGTTTTAGGAGGAGTTCCTATAATTCAATTATTGGAGCTAATGACCGGGTAAATATAGGGTTTCTTGGTTGTGGTGCACGAAGTTCAGGACATCAGAGAATGGTGAAGATGTCAGAGAAAGAAAAAAATCTTGGAGTAATTGCAGTTTGCGATATCTGGAAAAATAACAGAGAAAAAGCTGCTGCCAACTGCAAAAATCTGTTTGGGTCATATGTAAAGCAATTCAAATATTCTGAGGATATGCTTTTAATGCAAAATCTGGATGCGGTAATGATTGCTACTGGGGATTTTCAGCATGCAAAACTACTGGCGGAAGTAGTTAAAGCGGGGAAGGATTGTTATTGCGAGAAGCCTCTTTCAACAGATGTTGAAGATGCAAAACTAGCAAGGAGTGCTGTTCTATCGTCAAAACAAGTGGTTCAAATGGGTTCTCAATGGCTAAGTGACCCGATACAGATAAAAGTAAGGGATATAGTGCGTTCTGGGAAACTTGGGCAGATAACAAAGATTGAGCAGGTATGGAATGACAACAACCACAGGTGGCACGATCCCGACGATCCCGATGTTAAGGCAATTCGGGAGGAAGATACTGATTGGAACAGGTGGTTGCTTGGGAAGCCTTATTGTCCGTTTGACCCATGGAAATATTTTGAATTCAGAATATTCGGGGAATATTCAGGAGGTATTACATCTCAGTGGATGAGTCACGCAAGCGGATTGGTTCATTTTTACACCGATACATTTATTCCCGATTCAATGGTTGCAAATGGCGGTATTTTTGGATGGCCTGATATAAGGCAAAATCCTGATACCTTTCAGGCTCTTGCCACTTATGATGATAAAAAGATATTACATTCCTATTCTTCAAGCTTTGCAAACAAATTTGGTGATTATACTTGCATTAGGGGGAAGGATGGAACGTTGTTTGCTCATGGAGGAGAAGGTAGCGCCCGCTGGTTTTTTATATCTGAACATCAAGACCTTCCTGGGGGATTTGATTTTCATGAAGGGTTCAAGGAAGCAGTAAAGAGTGGCAAGGCTGAGATAGTTACAACTGATGAATATAATATGAAATTAGGGCCGGTTAATCTAAGCGATGACAGCAAATATCATCTTGACAACTGGATTGATTGCATTAGAACACGGAATCAGAATACAAATGGTAATATTCATACTGGCTATTGGCATTCGATAGCAAGTATAATGGCTACAAATGCCTACAGAGAAGGCAAAAAACTTTATTGGGATAATAATAAGGAAGAAATTGTAGATCACTCGTTGATTTGATAATTTCACGTTACAATTTATACGGTCTATTTTTCAGACATTCATGATTTATTTGTAAGTTTTTTAAAATACCGACAAAAAGAAGATGAGCTCATATTAGCATAATTTGCTACGTCATGTAGGTTAATATTTTTATTATAATTATCTTTCATTATCTCCATTACAATAGAAAGCATTACAAAAACTTGCTGTTGCTGATAATTTGTATTCATTTATTTTTGCGAGAATTGATATAAAATAAATCATAATTTTGTGTAAAATTTAAGTTAACTGAGTAATCCGGTCTAAATTGTGAGATGGTCTAATATGACTGGACAATATAACCAGACTGGCAATCCTCCAAATACTCGAAGACAGATACGGGAAAAAGTCAACAATAATAACATCTCAGCTACCGGTGTCTAAATGGTACGAGTTTATATGTGAACCCCCGAGTGCTCGGGGCCGATGCAATAATGGACAGATTGGCAG
>CAZIRN010000173.1:0-5397 GCA_964541495.1 uncultured Rikenella sp.
AAAGTCATCTCGAGGAAAGAAACAGGCGGAATAATTCTGATATACTTGCTTTTGTTAAGTTTATTCAATAGTTCCTCGAGGTTATTTTTGAGTGACAGACTTGTTCTGGGATGAAGCGGCATAACAAAAACCATTTTCGACTTTTCAGCAAGGTTCAGCAATGTGGTCAGTATGGTATTAAGTCTCAGAATATCATCAGTGTTAATATCTCGATGAATGGTAACAAGTACAAATCCGTCACGTTCTATTTTAAGCCTGTCGAGCATATAAGTTTTTTTCTTCTCAGCAAGAGATGAAAAGAAAAGGGTGTTGTCATACATTATATCGCCTGTAAGATAGATTTTCGGATTATTAATATTATAAGGAGGGCTGTTTTCGGGTCTAAATCCTTCTGCAATAAGGTTCTTAAAGGCTTCGTTGGTAGGGGCAAAAAGCAATGTTGATGCAATATCGCTCACAATTCTGTTTATTTCTTCCGGCATTGTTTTATTGAACGACCTGAGTCCTGCTTCAACATGAACAACCGGAAAATGTTGTTTAACGGCTGCAAGGGCTCCTGCAAGTGTAGAATTTGTATCGCCGTAAAGCATCAGGCAATCAGGCTTCTCAGAAAGCAACACTTCTTCAATTCCGGTAAGCATAAGTCCGGTTTGTTTTCCGTGTCGCGCCGATCCCACTCCAAGGTTATAATGTGCCTTTGGAATCTCGAGTTCATCGAAAAAAACCTGCGAAAGTTCACGGTCGTAATGTTGGCCGGTATGAACTATCAACTCATTTATCTTTGAGGAAAACTTACTTCTGATTGCCCTGCTTATTGCAGATGCTTTTATTATTTGAGGCCTGGCACCAACAAGATTGATTATTTTGATCTTTGCCATCTGAGAGTAACAAATAAATTATCTAAAGATACGATATTTTAAAAACCTCAGAGGTTTATTACATGTTGCAATTGACTATTTTGCATAATTAACTGCTCTTGTTTCTCTTATAACGGTTATTTTTATCTGGCCAGGGTATGTCATGTCCGATTGTATCTTACGTGCAATTTCCATTGAGAGTTTTTCAGCATCCTGGTCTGTGGTTTTGTCTGCACCGACAATAACGCGTAGTTCACGGCCTGCCTGTATTGCATAAGTTTTCGTAACACCCGGATATTGAAGAGCCAGGTCTTCGAGTTCTTTAAGCCGTTTTATATATGATTCAACCACTTCGCGTCTTGCTCCAGGCCTTGCTCCGGATATAGCATCACAAACCTGGACTATCGGTGCAATAAGAGTTGTCATTTCAATTTCGTCGTGATGAGAGCCTATTGCATTAACTATTTCAGGTTTTTCCTTATATTTCTCGGCAAGTCTCATTCCAAGGATTGCATGCGGCAGTTCAGGTTCATCGTCAGGTACTTTTCCGATATCGTGTAATAAACCAGCTCTTCTGGCAAGTTTTGCATTAAGTCCAAGTTCCGCAGCCATTATTGAACTAAGATTGGCTACTTCCCGTGAGTGCATAAGTAAATTCTGACCATAGGATGACCTGTATTTCATTTTTCCAACCAGCCTTATAAGTTCTGGATGAAGTCCGTGAATGCCAAGGTCTATGGCAGTTCTTTTACCCACTTCAAGGATTTCATCTTCAACCTGTTTGCGGGTTTTTTCAACAATCTCTTCAATTCTTGCTGGATGGATGCGCCCGTCGGTGACAAGCTGGTGTAATGCGAGTCTTGCAATTTCGCGGCGCACGGGGTCGAATCCTGACAGCACTATGGCTTCAGGTGTATCGTCAACAATTATTTCAACTCCTGTTGCAGCTTCCAGAGCCCTTATATTACGTCCCTCTCTGCCAATTATCCTGCCTTTTATTTCATCCGATTCGATATGAAAAACAGTTACAGCATTTTCAATGGCCTGTTCCGATGCAACCCTTTGCATAGTCTGAACAATTATACGCTTTGCTTCCTTATTAGCAGTCATCTTGGCCTCATCAATTATTTCATTGATGTACGACATAGCTTCTGCCTTTGCCTCCTCTTTAAGAGATTCGATGAGCTGATTTTTTGCTTCAGTGGCTGAAAGACCGGAGATGAGTTCCAACTGCTCAACCTGCTGACGGTGGAGTTTTTCGAGTTCCTCAGATTTTTTCTCAAGAAGCTCCATTTGTGTGTTCAGATTTTCGCGTATTGCATCTACCTCATTTTTTTTACGCTGTACTTCTTCAATCTTCTGACCAAGAGAAAGCTCTTTCTGCTTAATTCTGTTTTCAGCCTGTGCTATACGGCTGTTTTTTTCGTTAATAATTTTTTCATGTTCAGATTTCAATTGCAGAAACCTTTCCTTTGCCTGAAGTATCTTTTCTTTCTTGATCACTTCAGCTTCAGCCTCAGCTTCGGAAATTATTTTTTCTCTTCTCTTTTTGAGAAGAGCCTGCCACAACAGATATGAAATGCCAAATCCTGCTGCCAGAGCAATTGCGGCAATTATAATAGTTACACTGTTAAAATTATTTGTTGCAATTAGAGTCATTTTTTTTCATCATTTAATTATTATTAATACAAAAAACCCGCAAAGTTTCTTAAGATTGAATAAAACCCCATGACTTCATGGCTGAGGCTGCCAATTCATTTCAGACTTCCACTGTTCCGCCGCAAGGCGGAATCCCGACAAAACGGGATGAGGCCTGTCTTTGATAAACTGAGCTTGACCTCAAAGTTTTTTAATGTTGAGTTTCATAACCTAACTAAGAAACTATGCGGGTAATCGTTATTGCCTATTTTAAAGAACGTCATTACTCTTTTTTCCAAGAACCGAATCAATTTTAATTGTCAGTTCGTTCAGGGCAGCCGGGAGATAATCACTGCTTAATTTTTCCTCTTCATCAATCAGCTTTATCACAAACTGCAGGGCAGTCATCGCCAGAAAATCCTGTATGTCCTTATCCGAATACCTTTGTTTATACAACAGGACTTTATCATTAATCATTTTTGCTGCCCGTCTGATTTTCTCCTCATTTTCCCTTTCCACTTTTAATGGATAATATCTGTCAGCCACATTAACCCTGATATATAGCTTTTCATCATCCATTACTATATTTTATCTGTCTAAAAGAGCAATACATTTGTCAATTTCCCGCACAAGTTCGGTTATCTTCTTCTTAGCTTCCTGTCTCATTTCTCCATCTCCCAGCAAAGCTCCTGTTAATTTTAATCTTTCGTATTTTTTTTCAAGTTCTTTTATTTCAGCTTCATGTTCCTGAAGCAATTTTTCATATTCTTCATTCAGGGTATTAAGATTTATGTTTTCCTGTTCAAGGTTATTATAACGTTGAATTAACTCATCTATTTTACTGTTAAGATTTCTCAACTCTTCATAACCTTGAACAGACATACAAAAAACTTTGTTACAAAGTTACTATTTATTAATGATATTTTCAAAAAATTAACACAATTAGTTTGCAAAAGTTCTAATAAGAAATAGTTTTGCAAACTTTATAAACTTATAGATACGTGAGAAAAATATTTATTCTTATAATTATTTTATTTGTAACAGGAAGCTATATAATAACCGGACAGGAACTATTCGGACCACCTGTAAATATTCCTCTTTATCTTTCGTCAGGTTTTGGCGAACTGAGACCTGACCATTTTCATTCCGGAATAGATATTAAAACACAGGGTATTACCGGTAAAAATGTGATTGCCAGCGCTGACGGATATGTTTACCTTATTATTATATCTCCTTCAGGATTCGGTAAAGCATTATATTTAAGGCATCCTTCAGGATATTCGACAGTATATGCGCATCTTGAATCATTTTCTCCGGAAATAGAAGATTATGTCAAAAAACAACAGTATAATAAAAAAAGCTATTCTGTAACTCTCTATCCACCCAAAGATAGATTTCAATTTAAAAAAGGCGATCTGATAGGCTTTTCAGGAAATACAGGCAGTTCCTCCGGACCTCACCTGCATTTCGAGATAAGAAAAACTGCCGGCGAAAAACCTGTCAATCCATTACAATTCGGATTTAAGATTGATGACAACCTTAAACCAAGAATTGAAAGGCTTGTTGTTTATCCTGCAAACAAATCTTCTTTAATCAATGGCAGTAATAAAAAAATTTTTCTTAATACTTCAGGAAAAAACGGGAATTACAAACTTGTAGATAACGGTGAATTAACAATTAGCGGTACTGCAGGTTTCGGAATAATTTGCAGGGATTTTATGAATAACACACCAAATAGATTCGATATAAACTCTATCGAGCTTTTTATTGATTCCATTCCCTGGTTTCGGTACGATATTAGTGAATTCAGTTTCGACCAGACAAGATACATCAACGCTCACATTGATTATGAGGCTCTTATGAAAAACAATACATGGATTCACAGAGCATTTGTTCTTCCAAATGACAGGCTTGACAGATATAGCAGTTATATGAATAACGGGCTTTACGACTTTGAAACGGAAAGCATACATAATATTTTGATAGTAGTTAAAGACGGAAGCGGCAACCCTTCAACATTGAGCTTCAAAGTAAAGTCTGCTTCTTCATCAATTTACTCTGAAGTAAATAAAATTTCTCTGGCTGACACTTCCGTTCCGGAAAACAATGGAAAAGATATGCCAGTTATTTTGATGCCTTTCGGAAAAAACAATTCGTTTGAATCAGATAGCATTAAAGTTACCATACCTGAAGGCGCTTTATATGACACACTCCATTTCAGATATACGAAAGAAAAGGGGAACGATCTGTTTTATTCATCTATACACAAAATTCACGACAGGTTCACTCCGTTGCATAAAGCCATAACAGTCTCCATAATGCCTGATTCTGTGCCAAAGGCAGTCGCCTCGAAATTTGTCGTTGTGGCTGTGAATGACAACGGACGTATTGAAAGTGTCGGAGGAACATACTCCGGCGGGTATATCACAGCTTCTGTTATGAACTTCGGCAATTATGCCGTTGCTGCCGATACAACGCCACCTTTAATTATTCCCAACGGACTGACTCAAAATGCCAACCTTTCGGCTTTGAAAGAAATCAGAATCAAGATAACAGACAATCTTTCAGGAATAAAAAATTATACCGGACTGATAGACGGAAAATGGGCACTTTTCGAATATGACGCCAAAAACGATCTTATTTTTTATAAATTCGACAGCGACAGGATAACAAAGAATACAAATCATACCCTTGAACTTACTGTTTCCGACAACCGTAATAATATTTCAGTTCTCAGGAGAGATTTTTTCTGGTAAAAGCAAAAACAGCCGGTGATTGATATTTAATAGAGTGAAGAAGGATAGATTCCCTGCTTGATCATTTTGAGGATATTTTCAACTACATAAGGTTTGTCTTCGCGATAAGTGACGCCAAACCATTGTTCGTTGCTCATAAGAACTTT
>CAZIRN010000174.1:0-5378 GCA_964541495.1 uncultured Rikenella sp.
ATCTACGTCGCAACAGATATCGGGCTATTTAAGAGTTACACCGATAAAAACGGATATCTTAAATTCGACAAAACAGGTAATTTAAGTTATCAGACTTTTTATCTTATTACAGCACATTCAGGAAAGGAAGAATTTCTTCTTTCAGGGACCGGGATGGGCCTCTACTGTATAAAAAGCAACGGACATATATATAAAGTTGATGATGTTGTATATTACCAGGATGAATTGAAAAAAAGTTCATACTATGTCAGGTCAATTCTTCAATCGAAGGTTGATCCTGAAAAATTTTATATTGGTCGGGATAAAGGAGGAATTGCTGTACTTGAATATGACGGTAAAAAATGGAAATTTGTTAATACGATAAAGTCTAATATCAACGGGTATGTTGCATCAATGATTGAAAACAAAAAAGGAGACCTTTTCATTTATTCAGGTAACCCTGCCGGTCTTTTGTTTCTTGCTGCAAATGATTCGGTTCCTGTTGAATTCACAATAAAAGATGGTTTGCCTGAAGCCTCAATAAACAATATTTCAAAAATAAACGACCAGATTATAGCAGTAACTGGCAAGGGTTTATATCGTTACGATGATAATTCAGCAAAATGGATTTCTTCTGATGAACTACTTGGAGGATATACTCAGAATTTGAACTGCAGGGACTTTTATCAGGATGGGGACGGCGATTTCTGGTTATCGGTGTCAAATGGCAGATTATGCGAAATGTTCTTCAAAAGGGATTCGTCCACAGTAAAAGTTGTAAAAGGACCTCTGAATGTCATGCCTGATATTGAAAAATTCGATTTGAAGCATTTTGATAATCGGGTATGGATTCCTAAATCAAAGAGTATATATGTGATTGATAAGGGGAAAATGCTGACTCCTCTTCCTCAAATAAATACTCTTTTGTCAAAAATTGTAATTGGTTCTGATTCGATATTGATGGCCGGGACTTTTTATAAAACCCTAAGTAATGGTAAGCGTATTCCTGTGCTGACCAATGAAGGTAATCCGCTTCCTGAAATAAAATATAGTTTAAATTCCATTTCGTTTTTCTGGTCTGTACCATATTTTACCGAAGAGGATGCCAATGTGTATAGTTATAAGCTCGAAGGTTTTGACAAATCATGGTCGAAATGGGAAAAGGTTCATTATAAGGACTTTACAAACCTTCCTTATGGAAAATACACTTTCAGGGTTAAGGCCAAAACAATAACAGATATTGAAACAAATGAAGCTGTTTTTGATTTTTATATTCTTAAACCGTGGTATCTTACAACAGTAATGATAATACTTTATCTGATTGCGTTTACCCTGGCAATAATTGCTATTATCAAAGCATATACACGAAAACTAAAAAACGAAAATATAAGGCTTGAAGGAATAGTTGCCGAAAGAACTGCTGTTGTTGTTAAGCAGAAAGAAGAACTTGAATCGAGCATTTATTATGCAAGAAGAATCCAGATGGCTTTACTTCCTTCAGAGACAATCCTTTCAGAAAACATAAATAATTATTTTATACTCTTTAAACCAAGAGATATTGTAAGCGGTGACTTTTACTGGATGACCAAAAAGGATAACAGGCTTTATGTTGTGGCTGCCGATTGTACAGGGCATGGAGTTCCCGGAGCATTTATGAGCCTTCTTGGTATGTCGTTCCTTGATGAAATTATTGATAACGAACCTGAACCACGAGCCGATTTAATACTGAGCAAATTACGCCTTCATGTTACTGAATCTTTAAAACAGTCGGGAAGTGACGATGAAACTAAAGATGGTATGGATATGGCTTTGCTGGTATTCGATTTCAATAAATCACGGATTGAATTTTCGGGAGCTTATAATCCTTGCTTCAAAGTAAGAAGGATTAAAGAGCAAAGCAATGTAAAAGATTTTCAGGAAGGTAATATTGAAATGTCCGACGGCTCAATTTCAAACGGGAAATATGTTCTTGAAACTATATATGCCAGTAAAATGCCTATCGGCATCTCCTCAAGAATGGATGAGGATTTCGTATTCTACGAGTGGGAGCTCGAAAAGGATGTTTCATTTTATCTCTTTACCGACGGTTATATTGACCAGTTCGGAGGTCCGCATGGACGCAAATTCATGAAAAAGAATTTTAAACGGCTCATTTTGGATATTCAGGATTTCCCAATGAAACAACAAAAGGAAATCCTTGAACAGAGACTTAAAGAATGGATGGGACAGACACCTCAAATTGATGATATCCTTGTAATTGGCCTGAAAACCTGAAAAAAGTATTTAGATTTTTTATCCGGCTTTATTCTGAACGACTGAGCCGATATCTGTAGCCTTTTTCCGATGCGTCCATTATCAGAACATCGCATAAGAGGAGATTGACAATGATTTTTTCCGCCCTGTAGAGCGGGATTTGCGCTATCTTTCTGAATGCTGATAATGTTATGGAATCATTTTCCTTAAGATAGTTCATTAGAATGTTTTCGGATTTACCGAACCGGATCAATATACCTTTTTTTCTTATATCATATTTCCATAGCCTGATAAGAATCCGGTTTGCAATAAGATTCTGATCATCGTTTCTGAAATAGGCTCTCCATTTTCCATCTTCTCCTTTTGCCATATAAGGCCGGTTCATTCCTTTTTCCACCTTAACCTCAATAACTGTTTTACCGTTAACATAATGCGGCTTCATGGTTAAAGGAACCTCCGGTTTACAATAAAGCTTCACCGCGGAATCAATCATATAATACTCCTCCTCAGAATTAACTCCTGCAATTGATCCGTTATCTCTTACGCCAACCAGAAGAGTTCCTCCTTCGGTATTGGCAAAAGCTGAAAGAGTCCTGGCAATTTTCTTTGAATCGTTGATGCAATATTTGAAATCAACCTTCTGATTTTCACCTCTGGAAATCAGTGTTTTCAGATATACGTCCATTTTATTTCCTTTCAAAGAAAAAGAAATTAATCAGTGAAACATTTTTTGAAGACAATTTAACAATATAACTGGAAGAAAATATGTTAAATAATTATAAAAAAATGTTTCATATTGTTTTCTTTTTAACGAAAATAAAATAAAAAATTGTATTTTTTCAGCAGAAATAATTAAATTATTTTTGATATGTCGAATAGTATTAGCAGAAGAAGATTTTTGCTCAGAGGATTAGCCGGTGCAGCCGGTACAGTTATGTTTTCCGGCTCCCTTGTTAGAGGTGAGACAGGAACACAGGAAAAAAAGATCGTTTACCGTACCCTCGGTAAAACAGGGCTTAAAATTCCAGTGGTCAGTTTTGGAGTTATGCGGGCCGACAGTCCCGGACTCTGTAAAGCCGCTTATGATAACGGAATAAATTTTTTCGATACGGCAAATGGCTACCAGAACGGAAATAATGAAACCATGCTCGGTAATCTGTTTAAAGAATGGCCGCGTTCTTCCTTTATGGTCGAAACTAAAATAAGGCCAGCCGGCGTCGGCCGTGACGGACTTCCGACAAGTCAGACTACATCAGAAGCCTTTCTGGAAAGTTTCAATATAAGTCTTTCTCGCCTTCAGGTTGAATATGTTGATATACTACTTATTCACGATGTCAGCAATCCTGAATTACTTAAACATAAACCATTGGTTTCTGCACTTTCCAGACTTAAAAAAGAAAAGAAAACAAGGTTTATCGGATTTTCAACTCATAACAATATGGCAGGGATGCTTGAAGCTGCGGCTGAATCCGATATGTGGGATGTTGTTGTTGCTTCTTATAATTTCAGGACAGCTAAACTGGATGAAATGAATAAGGCATTGAGTAAAGCAGCAAGAGCCGGAATAGGTATAATCGCAATGAAAACACTTGCCGGAGGCGGATTCATGGACAAAGAAAAAACAAAGCCAATGAATACCTCTGCTGCAATTAAATGGGCACTCTCTAATCCTGATGTGAGTGCAGCAATACCTGGAATGACTGCTTTCGACCATCTTACAAGTAACCTCAAATTACTTGCCGACCCTGTTTTAACTGATTTGGAAAAGCAAGACCTTCTGGCTATGGCGAAAGAACCCGGAATGTTTTGCACCAGTTGCAAACAATGCCTCGCCTCTTGTCCATTCAACCTGCCGGTTCCCGACCTGATGAGAGCCTATATGTATGCCTACGGATATTCCAACCTGCGCATGGCTTATGAACTCCTCGGTGAACTTGGAACCGGAATCACACCATGCGTTAATTGCAAGGAATGTACTGTTAAATGTTCGAACGGCTTCGACGTCAGAGAAAAAATAGCAGATGTATCGAGGATTGTAGGTATCCCGACTGATCTTATAGCATGAAATACAGAATATTGATAAGATGCGAAGATTGTTTTTGATACTCTCTCTCTTTTCAGTTATCGCTATTGATGCAACGGCTCAGCCTTATTCGTTTCCGGTACTTAAGGGATATAAAATAAAATCCAATTATCCTGTTTATACGCCTGAAACACTCTGGGATTTTATTGATGGTGCAGCCGACGGATACCTTGCATACGGATTTGAAAATGTTCATGTTCGTGAATACAAAAATGGTAAACATACTATAAAACTTGAAATATACAGACATAAAGATAGAAACAACGCATTCGGAATTTATGCATCGGAACGTTCGCCTTCTTTCAGATTTATAAATGTTGGCGCCCAGGGTTACAAAACTAATGACGGATCTCTTAATTTCTTCAAGGACAGATATTATGTGAAAATAAGAACCTATTCGAAGAATGAAAAAGTTCTTAATGAACTTGAATCGCTTGCAATAAAAGTAGCTGATATGCTGCCTGGAGATTCGTCATTCCCCAAAGCTCTTTCGGAATTTCCGGAAAGCAACAAAATTAAAAACACGGAGACATTTATTAATAAGGAAGTACTTGGACATGAGTTTCTTAGTGAAGCCTTTAAGGCACAATATGAGATTGATGCAACATTATTCTCAATATACCTTATAGAAAAAGACAACTCCGAAGAAGTACAGGAGACGGCAAAGGCATACCTTGCTAAAACAGGGCTGTCGCCTGAAGATGCCTCTGAGGGTAAATATGTATTTCGCGACGGTTATAACGGCGATATCTTCCTTTCATGGAAAGGCGCACAAATGGTAATAATTCAGGGCCTTGCTAAGGACCAATCGGCTATTGCCAACAGATATACATCGGAAATTCTCAATTGAAGATTTGAGGTTTTAGATTATTTTGTTACGCGTTCGAGCCGTTTTAAAATTGAGAAGATGAATGCTGCAGAAGCAAGGCAGCAAACTATAAATACCAGCCATAACTGCCAAAGATTCACTCTGGCCCAAAGGAGCGTGCCGACAAAAAGAAGTTTATTTCCGACTGCAGTTGCGAGCAGCCATCCGCCCTGCATCAGACCCTGAAAACGGGAG
>CAZIRN010000175.1:0-5372 GCA_964541495.1 uncultured Rikenella sp.
GCACTTGAACTTTCCATTTTATATTTTCCCCGGTTTCTGTGTTCCATTCTAAAGGATAACCTGAGCCTCCGGCTATACCGCGGCCGTACTGGCCTCTAAAAGAAGGGAAGTTTATGGAATCAGGTATGAATTCTTCCATAAGTATGCCGGTTTCCAGTACTTCGCCTGATTTATCGGTCTTTACTACTCTGCTCTTTTTCTCTTCGGCCGCAATGCGTGTAGAACTGAGATCGGGAAGGTTATTTCTGAGAATGAAGGATATAATAATGGCTCCTGCAGTCAAAATCGAACCGGACAAAAGAAGGTATTTCCTGCTACTTGCCTGAACAACGGTTTGATACTGTTTTGGACCAGGAATTGAAGGTGTAACTTTTTTATTTTCTGAAATCAAATACTGGCAGAATATAAAAATAATAGCACCTGCAAGCAATAAATAAGAGCCCGTTTCCACTTGCCTGCGTGAAGAAAAATACGCTTTACGTGCCATAAGGTCAATAGCTCTTACTTGTTCAGCCTTCAATGCGTTATCAGGATCTTTATCGTATTGTTCTTTAATCCATTGAAAGGCAGGATTATCTAAAGGATTGATTGTCTTTAACTGAATGTAACTGAATATCATAGTTAAAGCCACGATGATAGTAAATATCCCTGATATATGACTGATAGATTTAAGAATATCTATTTCTTTTTCTGTTAATTTTCTCATTTATTCGTTTTTTTTGACTTCAACAGGGCAATATTTGAAGCATCTTCCACAACTGTAACATTTACCCTGATTCGGTTTATATTCTGTTCTTTTCCTCGACATCGTTAAGGAAAGCAAACTAATTCCGAAAGACATTCCAAGGAATATACCTGCCCAAGGAGCTGCTTTTTTGAACCTGTTGATTATTGTTATTTCATTCGCAAAAAGTTCTTCATCAGTCTGCCCCGTTTCTTTATATGCTATAGCAGCCTTTGATACTGCTTCAATGCCTTTCTCATTCTCAATTCTTATTTCCTGGGCAAGACGTACATCCCTGTGAATTTTTGACAAACCTGGAGCCATATTATAAAATAAAAATCCTCCTGCAACAGCAAACAACGGGATAAGTAGAAAATATAAAATAAATCTCTTTCTTGATTGTTCGGGAGGTTCTTTAGGATATTCCGTATTAGATGGTAAGATTGCATTGTAAGGGCAGGCATCTTCTTCGCATAGCCTACAATTTGTACACTCCGAAGGAGTAATACTTAAATGGTTACTGGCAAACCTTGAGAAGATATTCATTATAACGCCATAAGGACACAGGAATCTGCAATATGGACGATTTATAAAAATCCCTGCAATTAATAAGAGTATGCCGAAGATTATCATCGTATATGGAGCATCCAGACGAAATATTCCAACAAAAGGATCGTACCTGCAAATCAAAAATGTGCTTTGAGTAGCAGAAAACAGCACAGCAAGAGCAAGATATATAAATGGCACTGCAGACATTGCAGTCTCGATGCTCTTTGGAAGCTTGACAGGTTTTAATCCTGTAAGTTCCTGAATTGCTCCAAGAGGGCATACTCCTGCACAAAACACCCTTCCGAATAAAAGCGCAAAGACAAGCGGTATAATAAAGAACAATAAAGCCGTAAGTGGAATTGTGTAATCCTTATTAAACAGAGCAAGGGAAACATTTTGAATAGAGCCGACAGCACAAATACAACCTTCTCTGAAGAATCCGAAATAAGCCAGAGAGAAAACCGACATCCATACCAGGCCCTGCCGTGAGTGTTTCTTTATGGCAAGCCATGCTGTTAAAGAAAGAGCCACTATAAGAACACCAACATCGATATATTCCCATACAATCGATCTCTGTAACGGCATCTGATTTTCGGGGTAAACATATCCCGACTCGAATTCAGGACGCGGAAACCGCTCCTGGGCAAACAATACCGAATGCCATAAGAGCATTATTATTAAGAGTAGATATGGGAGTGAATTCTTCTTCATCTATTTTTAATGAGTTCTTTATTTCCGCTGTGCTTTGTCTTTAGGTATATATTGATTTTCAGCAGGAACACGTGAGACTGCCTTCGACGGACAATTTCTGGCTATTGAACAGTCGTTGCAATTCACGCACAAATCCTGTTTTATCTGCATATAAAGCGAACCGTTTCCGAAGTCTTTACATCCCTTTACACATTTTGCACAACCGTCGCACAAATCCTCATTGATATTATACTCGAAGAACGGTTCTTCCACGAATTTCCTTTCAATTGCACCTGTAGGGCACATCTGTACTTCAGCGCCGGTGCTTATTGTCTTTGCCCCCTCCTTTAGAAATCCTCCGCAGAGATCACAGTAACCGCATAAAGTATATGCATGCATACATTTTGACGCTGAAGGTGTAAGAACACAGCTTGTCTTACAGTTACCACATGCAGTGCATTTGAAAGGATCGATCTGCCACACGTAACCCGATGCTGTTGTCTTTTTTAAGAGTGCAACAGGAAGGGCAACAACAGGAACGGCTAAAATAATCTCCCCGGCCTTTTTTACAAAATCGCGTCTTGACTGATATTTATTTTTTTCTCCTTTCATCTTTTATCTGTTAAAAATTTACTGCAATCGGATTCCCCTCTGCAAATGCCTTTCCACTGACACCCATTGCACTCGTTTCCAACAACAGTTCTCCAGCTTAATAAAAGCGTAATCGCAACAAGTAAAGTTGCAAGAACAGCTCGAATAAACTTTTTCAGAAAATCGGCCCGTGTTATGTCCATAAAAGTTTTAATTATATCGTTCTATAAATAAATTCAGTTCCTGTGTAAAAGTTATTTTCTTATAAATACATATAGCTTCCCATCTGCGGGATTTGCCCCATAAATGATGTTGCCGTCAATTGATGCAACATCGAGTGGAACAGAAGCTACAAAATTATTATTTGAAGAAACATACTCAATAAAGCCACCTTCAGGCCCCATTATTTTTATTCTGTTTATTCCCTTTTCAGATGTCACAAATCCCTGCGGTATAACGGTAAAATGAGCAGGGTTGCAACATCCGCAAAAATCTTCCAGAGCTGTGCCCGATTTACCGAATGTAGATTGAAATTGACCTTCGATGCTTCTTTTCTCAATTCTGAAATTACCTGTATGCGCGAGAAACAGGGTATTATCAGGTGTGAGGAAAACATCGAAATAAGGGCTTGGTATAAGCAGTTTCTCACCCGATTGTCCGATAATTGAAATAACCTCGCCGTCTTTTTTCATAATATACACTATTTTGTTTCCTGCGTCAGCTACTGCCAGATAATTCTTATTTGCCGATATAGATGTAAAAAGGGAATTTTCATCATAAGGCCCCCATTCTCCTATGGGCTTTCCACTGGTGTTTACTAAAAATATTAGTTCTTTTGAAGTAGCAAAAATAGTATCGCCCCATACAGTAATTGCAGTTATTTTATCTGGAGTGCTTTGAGTCCAGATTTCTTTCAAATCTTTATCATAGCAAGACAAGAATGAATCCCCGCCAAGGAAAATATTACCCTCAGGCGAAACAGCAACAGCCTTTAAACCCTGTGCGACGAAGACTTCCTGTAAAACTTTCCATTGTTCAGGAGGAGAAGTCTTTTCGGCTTCGACGGCATTTTCTTTAAATTCGGCCGGCTTTCGCGCTGTATCATATATAATGTACACTATAAAAGCCAGTATTATGAGAATTGAGAATAATGCCAGCAATCTTTGTTTTTTCATTTCTTACTGTTTTTTTCCGATATAAAGACAAACCATATTCCTTGAATCCCTGAGTATGAGATAATCACCCGCCAGAGCCATGGGAGCCCACGCTTCAATGCCATCCATGATTTTATATTTAGACAACAATGATGCTCCTGTTGTTCCAATTTTAAAGATATGGAGATTTGCATCATCATTGAGGAGAAACATCCTGTCGCCGCTTATCAGATAAGGGCCAAGACCTCTTCCGTACCTGTTTTCCCTTCCGCTCGACCAGACAGGTGTTCGGAGATCGGAAACATTATAGCAAACCAGTTGTTTTTTTAATTCTCCTGCGTTCTCGGGCATTACCGTCCACATAAGGTCGCCGGTAATTATAGGAGTGTGCTGGTCACTCGATGCTCCCTCCATTGCTTTGTGCATTTCCACAACCGATGCGGTGAATGATGAACCGTCGTAATTTATTTTTAATCTGGCGCCGCCTGCTCCGTAACTTCCGAAAACAGCTATCTCATTATTTTTCAGCAGCAATGGAGAAGCAACTGAAGTTGACGGATTCCATTCTTTTGTTGTCCAGAGAAGTCTGCCTCTGTCGTTGTCCTCGGCTGATACGCCGCAGACGCCACCGATAGCGTTGTACACATACATTTTCTTTCCGTGAATTACCATTGGCATTATCGATCCGTGCGACATCCTGAGAGTATCAGGATTTGGCGTTCTCCATAATTCCTTTCCCGTGGCGCAATCGATGCCTGTCATTAATGCCTTACCGCCGGTTGCAATAACTGCAACATCGTTATCTATTAACGGACACTGCCCTGTATACCAGTCGGGAACAATTCTTCCCTTAGTGGTGCCGGGAATTGCAAATTCTTTTTCAATGTCGAGCGTCCAGAAAAGATTTCCTGAAATTGGATCCAAACACATAACATGCGCTCTCGGACCTATAGTCACAAGATATTTATCAGTTACAGCAGGAATTGTTCTCGAATAACCGTGATTCCTTTTCAAATCAACATAATACCATCTTCGCCATATTTCGATGCCTGACTTCAATGAGAAACATCTCAGTACGTCTGCTTTACGACGCTCATCATAATCCAATACATATACTCTGCCGTCATGTACCGAAGCCCCGGCATAACCCTCGCCAAGAGTTTTTTTCCAGACAACTGGAGGCCCTGTCGAATCCCACGATTCAGCAAGAGGAACAGTGTCATGGTTTATGTTGTCGAAATACATTCCTCTGAACCTGGTCCATTCACCATAAGCATATTCATCGAATTGATTGAGGGTGTCAAAGAACTCACCTATAACTACACTATCTGGCCGTGGCTCTATCTTTGGCCTGTTGTCCATACCAGGAACCCGCTCAACTATTCCTGCAGGATAATGATCATCAGCATACCACCATATCAATACGCCTGCCGCAATTAATGCAAAAAATCCTGTTATTATATTTTTATTTAATTTTTCCGGCAACACTTTATCCAACTACTTTTTATGTCTATCATTTTTTAAGATTTCCCCCCTTATTGTTTTCCTTAAATTTCTATAATATCTATTGATCTAAATGGTAGCCTATTCATGAATTATTAATATTTAAATATTGAGTTCGGCAATTTAATAAAAACTATTTACTAGTCACATAATTATTTGCT
>CAZIRN010000176.1:0-5357 GCA_964541495.1 uncultured Rikenella sp.
AAAACCACCACCTTCCCCTTTACAATGTCACCCACCTTCAGATTGGGATCAAGAGAATCCCATGGGTGAGGTGTAAGTTGTTTGAGCCCAAGAGCAATACGCTTCTTCTCATCATCAAAATCGAGAATAACCACATTAAGTTTCTGGTCGAGCTGAACAATTTCTTCAGGATGATTGACCCTCCCCCATGAAAGATCGGTTATATGAATAAGTCCGTCAACGCCACCGAGGTCAATAAACACTCCGTAAGAAGTTATATTCTTTACAACACCTTCGAGAACCTGCCCTTTTTCGAGCTTTGCAATAATCTCCTTCTTCTGCTGCTCAAGTTCGGCTTCAATAAGTGCTTTGTGCGACACAACAACATTCTTGAATTCCTGATTTATCTTAACAACTTTAAATTCCATAGTCTTGCCCACAAACACATCGTAATCACGTATAGGCTTGACATCTATTTGTGAACCAGGCAAAAATGCCTCGATGCCAAAGACATCTACAATCATTCCACCTTTTGTACGGCACTTTATATATCCTGTGATGATTTCATCATTTTCAAGAGCCGCATTGATTCTTTCCCATGAATTGAGAGCTCTTGCTTTTTTATGAGAAAGCACAAGCTGACCTTTCTTGTCTTCATGGCTTTCCACGTATACCTCAACAGTATCGCCTACCTTAAGATTCGGATTATATCTGAATTCATTAAGGCTTACAACACCTTCCGACTTGTAACCTATGTTTATGACAACCTCCCGGTTGGTCATCTGAATAACAGTCCCTTTCACAACCTGATCAACCGAGATAGTTGAAAGTGTTTTGTCGTAAATGGCTTCGTACTCAGCATATTTAGGCGAGGTACGCTTTTCCTCAGCTTCAAATTCATCCCAGTTAAAATTTTCAATAAAAGAGGTTTTCCCATCATGAACCGGCATCTCATCCGATCTAGATTCCGGTAATGTTTCAATTTCTACATGTTCTCCAGTTTCAGTTTTGACTTCTTTTTGTGTTTGCTCACTCTCGACGCCATTATTTGCCTCGGGAAATTCGCTTTCTGACCTTTCAGAATTTTCAATTCCGTCCAGATCGGTTGATTTTTCTTCGTTTTGAATCATATAATAATATTAATAAACTAACATTTAATAAATTAGACAATATTTTAATTAAAACAGGTGTGCAAAGATAATTGAATTTTTCTATAATATGTTAATTCTTATTATGGAAATTCTTTTTAATTAATATACATTTTATCTGAAATAATGTTGATTTGTCACAATTTAGTTTACAATGCTCAATTTTCGTTATTCGTTTGATATGTTATCTTTGCAAAACATTTTAAATATTTAAGTTTAAACAATTTTATGAAGATCGCAATTATTGGAACAGGTTATGTTGGACTGGTTACCGGAACTTGTTTCGCAGAAACCGGAGTGACTGTCTCCTGTACCGACATTGACAAGGAAAAAATCAAAATTCTGAGCAATGGACGTGCAACTATATATGAACCGGGCCTCGAACCCCTTATGAAAAGAAATATCGAGAAAGGACGTCTGATCTTTACTGCTGATACACAAGAGTGTGTTGAAGGAGCTGAAGCAATTTTTATTTCTGTGGGTACACCTCCTGATGAAGACGGTAGTGCAGACCTCAGCCATGTCCTTAAAGTTGCATCTGAAATTGGAAAAGTAATAACATCTTATGTGATAATTGTAATAAAAAGTACAGTTCCTGTAGGTACTTCGGAAAAAGTAAGAAAAGCTGTGGAACAGGAACTCAGGAACCGCAATGTCACAATACCCTTCGACATGGCGTCTAATCCCGAATTTCTGAAAGAAGGTTCTGCTGTGGAAGATTTTCTAAAACCGGAAAGAATTATCATAGGGACTTCAAACGAAAAAGCCGCCGAAATAATGAGCAGGCTCTATAAACCTTTCGTACTTAATAATCATCCAATCTTTTATATGGATATTGCATCGGCTGAATTAACGAAATACGCAGCCAATGCCATGCTTGCTACACGAATAAGCTTTATTAACGAAATAGCCAACCTGTGCGAACTTCTCGGTGCAGATATCAATCAGGTAAGAAAAGGAATCGGAAGCGACTCAAGGATAGGCAGTAAATTTCTTTATCCGGGACCTGGCTATGGCGGCTCATGTTTCCCGAAAGACATTAAGGCCCTCCAACGCACAGCACAGGAACATGGCTATGATATGAAAGTAATCAATGCAGTGGAAGAGGCAAATAAATATCAGAAGAATGTGGTCTTTAATAAAATAATGAAATATTTCAACAATAACCTGAAAAACAAAAAAATAACAGTATGGGGACTTTCATTTAAACCTCATACCGACGATATTCGGGAATCATCGGCAATTCACCTGATAAAAAGACTACTCGACGAGAAAGCTACTATTAGCGTCTATGATCCTGCCGCAATGAAGGAAACAGAAAAAGTGTTCGGAAACAAAATCCATTATGCATCTAACCAATATACTGCAGTCGAATCGGCCGATGCACTTGCAATAGTCACCGAATGGCCTGAATTCAGAATCCCCGACCTTGAAAAAATGTCAAAGCTCATGAGAAACAAAGTAATATTTGATGCAAGAAATATATATGAACCTGTGCAAATAAGGGAAGCAGGATTCCAATATTACGGAATCGGAAGAAAATGAAGGGATTGATGATGGATTATGGATGAGGGATGATAGATAGTGAGGGTGAAACATTCAGATGTGGAAGAATAGTGAAGACTTATAAACAAAATAACTAATGAAAGGAATCATTCTTGCAGGAGGATCGGGTACAAGGCTTTATCCGATAACTTATGCAATAAGCAAGCAGATACTGCCGGTCTATGACAAACCTATGATTTATTATCCTTTGTCGGTTCTCATGCTTGCCGGAATAAAAAATATCCTTATAATTTCCACACCACGCGATCTTCCTTTATTCGTCAACCTTCTCGGCGACGGCTCCTCACTCGGAATGAAATTTTCCTACGCCGAACAACCTCACCCCGGAGGACTTGCCCAGGCTTTTATCATAGGCGAGGAATTTATTGGTCACGATACAGTATGTATGATACTGGGCGACAATATTTTCTATGGCCATGGATTTGGAGATGTTCTTTTGGAAACTGCGAGGTTAAAAAAAGGAGCCTGTATCTTTGGTTATTATGTAACTGACCCTCAGCGCTATGGAGTGGTTGAATTCAACAGCCGCAAGGAACCTGTGAGCATTGAAGAAAAACCTGCCAATCCAAAATCGAACTATGCAGTTACTGGCCTTTATTTCTACGATAACACTGTAGTGTCAAAAGCAAAAACTCTGAAACCTTCCGGACGCGGAGAACTGGAAATAACAGACCTTAATAGATTGTATCTGAAAGAGAAAACACTCACAGTCAGGCTGATGGGCAGAGGCATGGCATGGCTGGATACCGGAACATGTGAAAGCCTCCTTCAGGCATCAAATTTCATCGCAACACTCGAGCAGCGCCAGGGTCTCAAGGCTTCATGCATCGAAGAAATTGCATATAAACGCGGCTTTATCTCAAAGGAACAACTTATCAAACTGGCCGAGCCATGCCAGAACAGCCAGTATGGAAAGTACCTTCTTAGAATAGCCAGTGAAGAATTAAAACCCTGAACAATAAAACACTAATTTAAAATGAAACTCAAAGAAACTGGTTTCGCCGGATTATTTTTAATTGAACCTGATGTTTTCGGGGATATGCGCGGTTACTTCATGGAAACTTTTAACCAGGAAGTCTTCAAAAAAGCAGGAATATCATTCGTCCCGGTACAGGATAACGAATCAATGTCGGTAAAGGGAGTAATCAGAGGACTTCATTACCAGCTACGGCCTTTTGAACAGGCAAAACTGGTCAGAGTTATTCAAGGGAAAATATTCGACGTAGCCCTCGACCTTAGAAAAAATTCAAGAACTTACGGTAAATGGTACGGCATTGAAATTGACGCCGAATCAAAAAAACAGCTTTTAATACCGCGCGGTTTCGCACATGGATTTTCTGTACTTAGCGAAACAGCCGTCGTTCAGTATAAATGCGACAATTTTTACAGACCATCATCAGAACGTGGAATTCTTGTCAGCGATACTATTCTTGGAATTGACTGGAAAATTGATCCGGCAAAAGCCATTATAAGCGAAAAAGATAGCAAAAATCCACATTTCAGAGATGCTGAAAATAACTTTTGATCTTAAATAAATAATGCCTGAAATACTTGTCACCGGTGCAAATGGTCAACTGGGAATGGAATTAAAAAAAATTTCAGTAAATTACCCTGAATACCGTTTCATATTCACCGACTTCGAAACACTTAACATAACTGATGCTGAAATAACAAAGAAATTCATTACTGAAATCAAACCCGACTGGATAGTTAACTGTGCTGCTTATAACCTTGTTGACAAAGCGGAGGAAAAACCTGATGAGGCTTTTAAGGTAAACAGCGAAGGCGTTATGAACATAGTTAATGCCATAAAGAATTCACCATGCAGGTTTATCCATTTCTCAACCGATTATGTTTTTGATGGAAAATCCAATCGGCCATATATCGAAACCGATATTCCCAATCCGCTTTCGAAATATGGAGCTTCGAAACTCGAAGGGGAAAGAAACGCTCTGAAAAATCGTCATTCGATGGTTATTAGAACTTCATGGCTCTACTCTGCTTTCGGGAATAATTTTGTAAAGACAATAATTAAAAAAGCAAAAGAAAATGCATCGCTGAAGGTAGTAAATGACCAGACCGGCACACCAACATGGGCTGCTGACCTTGCCATGGCAGTTATGAAAATTATCCGCGATATATACCGGAATGGTACTCCTTTAACCTCAGGGATTTATCACTATTCAAATGAAGGAGAATGTACATGGTATGAGTTCGCAAAAGCTGCACTCAGTTTTGCAGAAATAAGCTGCTCCGTTGAACCGGTTAATTCCGATTCCTATCCTACAATTGCCGTTAGACCTCATTATTCGGTGCTTTCAAAGAAGAAAATCAGCGATACCTATGGAATAAGAGTTCCGGAATGGGAGGATAGCCTGAAAAAATGTATTGATCAGATGAAAAAAGAAAATGTAATTTAAAACAAAATATATGCTCGAGATTGAAAAAATAAGAAAAAGAGCGCGGGTATGGCTGGGCAAAGAATTCAATGAAGAAACCCGCCGCGAAGTAAAAGAAATGCTCGAAGGCGATGAAGCAAAACTTATAGATGCCTTTTATAAAGACCTTGAGTTCGGTACAGGCGGACTTAGAGGAATAATGGGTGCAGGAACAAACAGAATGAACATATATACTCTCGGCATGGCAACTCAGGGTTTGGCTAAT
>CAZIRN010000177.1:0-5316 GCA_964541495.1 uncultured Rikenella sp.
TTGCAGGTGTCGTTTCCATGGCACAGATTGACAATGTTGATTTTTTACGGGCCGGCGCATCGGATGGAATGAAAATTATCAAGGCTTATATAAGTCCATGGGCCAATGCTTTTGGTGCTGGACTTAACGGCGGCTGGTATAATACAGCAAAACCTCATAAACTGGGTGGCTTTGACATTACAGCATCTCTTAATTTTGGAGTTGTTCCCGAATCTGCAGGAACGTTCAATGTATCTGACCTTGGTCTGAAAACATTACAGGGGTCAGGTACATCTCCGACAATTTCAGGGCCCGATGTTGAGGGACCAGTACTCACCAAAACCGAAAGCGGTGTAGAAATTGCTTCATTCTCCCTTCCACCTGGAACCGATTGGAGATATATCCCTGCACCCACTTTACAGGCAGGAATAGGATTGCCACTTGGGACAGAAATAAAAGTCCGTTATCTTCCAAAAATAAATATAAAGGAAAACGGGAGTATTGGCCTGTGGGGCATAGGTGTTATGCATAGTATAATTCAATATTTACCAGGGAATAAACTTCTTCCAATTGATGTTTCTTTATTTGGAGCTTATACAAAACTGAACGGAGACATTGCCGTAAGCCTTCAGCCTGACCCGGAAGTCCCTCAAAGCTATTCTGTCTACGATATCTCAACCTCATTCGACGACCAGAATATCGCATCAACTGTAGAAGCTTTGAATATCGGCCTTCTGGGATCGGTGAACATTGCAGTTCTGGCCATTTACGGTGGAGTAGGATACAGTAATACCAAAACTAAGGTTTCTCTTGAAGGTAACTTTCCAACACCTGTGCTTGTTACCTCAGGAACCCCGCATGCCGAATATACCGACTCGGGAGTGCTGAAAGGCAATAGTATTGAACCTCTTGAAATAAAGAATTTTTCAGGAATGAGAATAAATATAGGACTCAGGGTAAAACTTGCAGTTTTGACCATTCATGCCGACTTTACAAGAGCACAGTATAACGTGTTCTCAGGAGGAATCGGGATTTCATTCCGTTAAAATTATCGATTTTTAATATAATAAAAACTCCCCGGCCTTATATAGTCGGGGAGTTTTTATTCCTTTCCGCATCGTTATCCGATAAATTTTTATTATCTTAATAACAAAATTATCCGCATGCAGTCAAAACAGGTTTATAAAAAGTATAGAGCTTTATTGCTGGCATGTAGGAAGTTCATTCCTTCGGAGGATATTCCGAAAATAAGGAAGGCTATTGACGTTCTGATCAATAATTGTGAAGGAAAGACTACCATTACAGGAAGTTCGATAATCCTGCATGCTCTTAATGTTTCCCTTATAGTGGCTCAGGATATGGGACTTGGAATCTCGTCTATAGCAGCTTCGCTGTTATACCATGCCTGGGATCCTATTAAAAATAAGAAAGATGAAATTTCTCAGGAGTTTGGGAAAGGCACTGTAAATATTCTTGAAGGACTATCAAAGATCAATGTGATTGAGCCTGCACAAGCTTCATACCAGGCTGAAAGTTTCCGCAAGCTTATGTTAAGCCTTGCAGAAGATGTCAGGGTTATACTTATCCGGTTGGCTGAGCGGCTCGATTTAATGAGAAACCTGGATAGCGCAGGAGAAAAAGAAAAACTTGCACTTTCATCCGAAACATATTTTCTGTATGCACCGCTTGCTCACCGGCTTGGGCTTTATAATATCAAATCGGAACTCGAGGATCTCTCGATTAAATACCTCGAACCTGAACAATATACTTTAATAAATGAAAAACTAAAACAAACAGCTTCATCACGTAACAGACTTATAAGGGAATTTACAGCCCCTATAAAAGAAAGGCTTCTAAAGCAAGGCTTTAAGTTCACTATAAAAAGTCGCACAAAATCAATTCATTCCATCTTAAGTAAAATGAGAAAACAAGGAGTGGAATTTGAAGAAGTATACGATATATTTGCTGTAAGGATTATTATTGATAGCAAGTCTCAAAATGAAAAATCCGACTGCTGGCAGGTCTATTCAATCGTTGCGGATCTTTATCAGCCTAATCCAAGCCGGCTGCGTGACTGGATTTCTGTTCCAAAATCTAACGGGTATGAATCTTTGCATACTACGGTTATAGGTCCGGGCGGTAAATGGGTGGAAGTACAAATAAGAACCAAAAGAATGGATGAGATAGCTGAAAAAGGACTTGCCGCCCATTACAAATATAAAGGATTAAACGGCGATTCAGGTATTGACAGATGGCTTGTCCGAATGAGAGAAATCCTGGAATCGTCTGAAAAAGATGACTCTTTTATAGATCAGATAAAACCGGGGCTATATTCCGATGAAGTTTTTGTTTTCACTCCGAAAGGAGACCTTCGTCAGCTTCCGGCCGGCTCAACAGTTCTGGATTTTGCCTTTGATATTCATTCGGAAATTGGTTGTACATGTGTCGGTGCAAAAGTTAACGGAAAAAATGTAACAATAAGACATGTGCTTCAGAACGGCGATCATGTTTCGATTTTGACTTCCCGAAACCAGAAACCTAATCAGGACTGGCTTTCTTTTGTAGTTACTTCAAAGGCAAAAAATAAGATTAGACAGGCACTGAATGAAGAAAAAGCACTTGCTGCTGCAGAAGGGAAAGAAATGCTTGTGCGCCGGCTAAAGAATTGGAAAATCACATATAACGATGCAGTGGTAAAAAAACTGCAGTCGCATTATCAGCTTCGTACAGCACAGGATTTGTATTGTCTTATAGCCGATAAAAAGATTGACCTGCATGAAATAAAAGAAATTCTTACACGGCAACCTGAAAAAGAAAAAGAAGCTTCTGCAACTGAGGAAATTAAATTGCTTCAGGGAAACAATCCGGTAAACTACACAGAATCGGTTTATGCCGATTATCTTATTATTGACGAAAAAGTCGAAGGCCTTGACTACAAGCTGGCAAAATGTTGTAATCCGATTTTTGGCGACAGAATTTTCGGCTTCGTTACAATATCCGAAGGGATTAAAGTACACAGACTGAATTGTCCCAATGCACAATATCTTATTGCAAGATATCCTTACAGGGTGGTGAATGCCAGATGGACTCAGGCAAGGAATATGCCGGCATTCAGAGCAGCGATAAAAATAACGGGAATCGAAGAAATCGGAATAGTCAACAGAATAACCGATATTATTTCCGAATATAAAGTAACACTTCGGAACTTTAATTACAATATGGAAGACGGAATGTTTGAAGGTACACTTCAGATAATGGTTCCAAATAACAATGTGTTACAAGGTATTATAAAAAAAATTTTATCGGTTAAAGGAGTCCTCAGGGCCTTGAGGCAGGAGAGCAGTGATATCTTGGATCAGGCCTGACCGGAAGTTTTGCAAGCTTTTCAACCTCGATCGAAGGGAAACCGAACTCTTCCACAACTTTTCCGAGAATAAGATATGTTCCGCTTCCCCGGAAAGGATAATCTTTCAGTGATTGCGGAAAATGAGTGGTGTCGAAGAAACTTCCTTCTGCATCAATAAAACAGCCGAAATTCATCCATTCATTTTTAACGGTTTTTATATACTTTACGGTGACAAGTTGTCCGGTCATTCTTACTTTTCTGCCGATATGTGCATTCATCTCCGATGCCATTATTTCGCCTCTGAATGATGTTTCGAGCATGTCGAACCATGAAAGGGTAACCGGAAAACCAAGCAGTTCGATTTCATCGTAAGCATCGATAAGACGATCCTGCTCGAATTCAGGCAGTTTGAATTTTCTGACAGGTGATGGAAAAAGCGGACGCATTGGTTCGGGTTTACTTTTATTTATCATCATGTGAGCCTCCCAGAGAAGCCCTGATTTTTCTTTTCCGGTAAACCCGAATGCTCCAACACGTATGAGCAGTATGACCTCCTCGATCCCGGGATTCATCCTGACGATAAAATCACCCAGATCGTTGAAAGCTCCTTCTCTTTTTCTCTCATCTTCAATTGACCTGGCAAATTTTTCGTCCAGATTCATAACATGAATAAATCCCAGATAAATATCTGTACAATAAATAGTTGTCATGTAAGTGCTCATGTTTACGCATGGGGGATGAATTGTGGCTCCAAATCTTTTTGCTTCATGCACATAGACCCATGTACAGTAGAAGCCTCCAAAGTTATTTATTACTGCAACCATGAACTCGAGAGGGTAGTGGGCTTTCAGGAAAAGACTCTGAAGGCTCTCAATGGCATACGAAGCTGAATGGGCTTTTGAGAAAGAATAGCCGGCAAAGAATTCTATCTGGCGCCATACTTCTTTTATTATTTCCTCGCTATATCCTTTTTCCCGGCAGTTCGAGAAGAATTTGCCTGTGATGCGCTGCATCTCCTGTTTCGACCTGTATTTCCCGCTCATTGCCCGCCGCAGGGTGTCGGCGTCGGCAAGGTCAAGTCCGGCAAAATGATGGCATACTTTGAGAACATCTTCCTGATAAACCATGACACCAAATGTTTCTTCGAGTTGTTCTTTCATTACCGGATGGATATATTCAAACTTGCCGGGATTGTGAAAGCGATATATATACTCGCGCATCATGCCCGATCGTGCAACGCCGGGACGAATGACAGAGCTGGCCGCAACAAGGGTTTTATAATCTTCGCAACCCAGTTTCCTTAGAAGGCCACGCATAGAGGGACTTTCAATATAAAAACAGCCTTTTGTTTCACCCTTCCGCAGGTATTCCTTTACTCCATGGTCATTTTTAAACTTCTCAACGTCAAACACGTCAACTTCTACATTCCTGTTGTGCCTTATTATTTCGACACTATCGCTAATATGACCTAAGCCTCTCTGGCTCAGGATATCAAGTTTCTCGAAACCGATTTCTTCGGCCGTGTACATATCCCATTGTGTTGTCGGGAAGCCTTTCGGAGGCATATCGAGAGCCGTATAGCATGTTATCGGTTCTTCGGATATCAGCACACCTCCTGCATGGATACTTCTTATGTTCGGGAAGTCAACAATTTTAAGTCCTGTGGAGAATATTGTATCGGTTATCCCGTTGCGGTTTATTTCTGCAGAAGGATACTTAATCAAACTGTCTATTTCTTCTTTCGGCAGTCCATATACCTTACCAAGTTCCCTTACAATCGATTTTCCCCTGAATGTGTTTATTGTACCGAGGAGTGCGGTATGGCCGTAACCGTATCGCTTAAAGATGTAATCGAGAACTTCATCTCTTTCTTTCCATGAATAATCTATGTCAAAATCGGGCGGGCTGCTTCTTTTTGGGTTGATGAACCTTTCAAAGTAAAGGTTTAAATCAATAGGGTCAACATTGGTGATTTTCAGACAATAAGCAAC
>CAZIRN010000178.1:0-5232 GCA_964541495.1 uncultured Rikenella sp.
AAGCATCCGATGGGGGAGATTTAGCCAGAAGGCCACAAGCCGACATTGGACAAATGCTGGCACAGAGGATTATACAGACTAAAATACAGGAAATGGCGAAAGAGGAAGGAGCAGCCGTAATAATAAACAATTCCGGAAATTTCAATGTTCCGCGTTCGAATGCTGCCGATTACAAGTGGGGCGACCCTGAACCCATTCCGCAGCTCAATCTTCCGGTCGAGGACTATGGCCGAATGGTCAGACTTATCAATCATGAAGTGCCGGTAGTTATGGAAATTGAAATACAAAACAAGTTTTTTGAAAGTCCAAAGATATATAACGTTATAGGAGAGATTCCCGGAACCGACAAGTTACTCAAAGATGAGATAGTGCTTATAGGTGCTCATATTGATTCATGGCATGGTGGAACCGGAGCTGCCGATAATGCATCGGGGTGTATTGTAATGCTCGAGGCAATGAGAATTCTGAAAAGCCTGAATGTCGCACCGCGCAGAACTATCAGAGTGGCTCTATGGGGAGGCGAGGAACAGGGACTAAACGGCTCTCGAGGATATGTGGAGAAATACATTATGGATCTCACAAACAGAAATAAAAAACCGGGCTGGGAAAAATTTGCAGGTTATTTCAATATGGATAACGGCACAGGAAAGTACAGAGGTATTTATCTGCAGTCGAACGAACTTATGAGACCGATATTCGAAGAATGGCTCAAACCTTTTGCCGACATGGGCTGCTCGACAATAACTATCAGAAACACCAGCGGAACAGACCATCTGTCGTTCGACAGCGCAGGCCTGCCAGGTTTTCAGTTTATACAGGATCCTATTGAATACGGCCGCGGATACCATACCGTTATGGATACCTACGACAGACTTCTGATGAACGACCTGAGACATAACGCCATAATAACCGCTGCATTTGCATGGTTTGCGGCTCAACGGGACGTCAAGATTCCAAGTAAACCGGAAATGCCACGCACACAGGAACAGACATCTGGTGGAAGGCCGTTAGGATACTAATGCCTTTTATTTCAGGCCCTTAAATTACTCGATATATAAAACAAGGCCCTTCAGATACTCACTTTCCGGATGATAGATATTTATCGGATGGTCGGGCGACTGACCGAACTGGCTGATTATTTTCACCTTACGGCCGGTATTTGCTGCAGCAACAAAAACCGACTTTCTGAAATTTTCTTTTGTTACTACTTGTGAGCATGAAAAAGTAAATATGATGCCGCCGGGTTTGATGTTCTCTATAGCTTTCATATTAAGCCTTTTATAACCCTGAAGTGCATTCGAAAGCACGTCATTGTGTTTTGCAAATGCCGGAGGATCGAGTATGATAAGGTCATATTTATTTTCTGAAGAAGCAAGAAAATCGAATGCATCGGCCTGATATGATGTATGTCTGGAATCTGTCCCGTAATTGAGTCTTATATTTTCGTCGGCCAGCGCGATTGCCGGCCCCGAACTGTCAACTGTATGGACGAGAGCGGCATTTTTCATTGCATAAACAGAAAAACTCCCTGTATATCCAAAAAGATTAAGAACATAACGGCCGTCAGAATACTCCTGAACAAGCTTTCTGTTTTCACGCTGGTCAATGAAGAACCCTGTTTTCTGACCTGTAATAAAGTCAACACGAAACTTATAACCGTTTTCCGTTACAATGACCGGATCAGACTCTCCTGTTATAAACTCGTTAACGGGGTGGATACCTGATTTATACGGAACTGTTGACTCGCTCTTATCATATATGGCTTTTACTTTTTTGTCATGTTTATCGAGCACTTCTGTTAATATTTCTGCAATCATTTTTCGTATTCCGTACATTCCTGCGGAATGCATCTGAATAACAACCATGCCGTTATAATAATCGGCAATAAGTCCGGGAAGATTATCGCCTTCGGCATGAACCAGTCTGAAGACATTCGTATTTTCGGATGTCAGCAGTCCAAGTTTAAGCCTGTATTCTACTGCGGCTGAAATCATCCTGTGAAAGAAATCTCTGTCGGGCACTATCTTTTCAAACGAAAGTATCCTGACAGCTATGGAGCCTGGTTGATAATGGCCGACGGCAAGGAATTCTCCCTTGTTGTCGTACACTTCAACAATATCGCCTTCAACAGGACTGCCGTATATTTTCTTAATAGCACCCGAAAATATCCATGGATGATATCTGCGAACCGACTGTTCTTTACCGGATTTCAGGATGATTTTTTTATCAATCATATAAAAGTGATGCCATTTTAGTACTCAGGGAGATAAATAAAAATGCAAATTGAAAAATGCAAAATAAAAAAATATAATGAGCTATTTACAATTTGCTATTCGCAACCTACTCTGTCTCCTTTAATTTTTTATAGATCTCATAGCATACCCATGCGTCGGTAGCTGCATAAATTTTCTGAGCTTCGCTCAATACCTGAGCATTCCAGTTGGTAACCTGCTGTCGTTTTGATATTCTGAATCCAAGAACGATAGCAGAGAGTTTTTTGAGGCTTTTGCTTTCTATGCCGAACTCTTTTGCTATGTTCTGTAAATCTACAAAACCTGCAGGTTGGAATTCCGCCACTTTTCTTAGAATCCTTAGATCTTCCTGCACTGCAACACCGGCTTTTATTATATTTGGGTCGGAAAGAATTTTCAGCAATTCGGCCGGCAGCCCGATTTTGTTTATTCTGAAAAGCAATGCGGTATTATCGAAAGCCAGTTGCAGAAGTGATACTTTATTTCTTTTTCCTTTTCTGAATGAAGGTTTGGTTTCTGTGTCGAATCCCAGGAATTTCCGGTTCTGAAGTAAACTCAAATAATAGTGGAAATTTTCAGAAGAGTCAACGGTTAGAATATTGCCAGGAAAACTGCCGGTCTTATAATTATTGAGCTCATCTGCAGTAATATCAGATAAATACTTATTTTCCGTCATCTTGTCTGAAATCTTTCTGTCGCCGGCTTATAATCCATTTTTCTCTTTGCAGTTCAGCTTTATCGTCTGTTGTATCTTCAGGTTGTTTGCCTATTTCCTCACCGGAATAAATAAGTTTATGGATTGCTCTCAATGAGTTCACGAGTTTTTGGCCCCAGTAGTTTTCGAAATTCATCTTACATTCCCATATTGCATCGTTCATTATTTCATTTGTACCTGTCTCGTAAAGAATCACAAAATCTTTCAGGTCCTGGTATATATCGGCAATATTTTCGGCAAGACTTGCTGTGACAGGGGTTTCAGATTCCTTCATTCTGTCGTCAAAAACCTCGAGAAAAGCATCGGCCGTACCAAGTTTCGACAGTATGGTATCATGAATTCTGTTCCAGTCGGATTCTTTAACGAATTTTTCATTTCCTTCATCGAAATAGGGTTCGAGGTCGGGTAAGAGTGAAGCTTTCAAATAAATAAAAGGCAGAAGACGCTGAAGGATTTTCAGCAGATTAACGGCTTCAATTTCCGAAGCATGTTCTGCATATTTGCAGAATTCATTTGCAGAAGCAACGAATTCGACAATAGTACCTGTGAACAGAGAATCCGGCTTATCGCTCATTAATCAATGAAATAAATTGTAAATTTAGTCAAAATTATTGTTTTCCAGTCCAGTGAAGTTTCATTCCTTCGTCTTTTACGATTTTATTATGGTCAAGCAGCCAGCGGATTACTTTAATTACTTTTTCTTCAGGGTATCGCATTTTCGAAATAAGTTCTCTTGCATCAGGATTTTCGTTTTTGAGTATTGATTTTATTTCTTCAAGGATAATATCGAATTCATACCTGCTTAGTTCCAGTTCGTTTCTTTTCCTGCACACGTCGCATGTCCCGCATCGTTCTGATTCTTCTCCAAAATATTCAAGAAGCATAACCGACCTGCATCTGTTTTCAGATTCAGCATATTCGAGCATCTTTTCGAGCCTCATCATATATTTTTCCTTAACATGCAAATAGTTTTCGGGTGAAATGGAAAGTGATTTTCTGTCGAGTCTTTCCTCGGTGAAAATAATAAGTGGCGTTTTCTTTCCGGGAATGTAGTGTATTATATTGGATGAAGAAAGACGCACAAGAAACTGATATACTGTATCGCGGCTTATTCCTGCTTTCCCTGCAAGCATTTCCTCATTTATCGGAACGTATTCGGTAAACATGCCCGTATATGAACGGAGAAGCAGTTTAATGAATTTATCATATGTTTCATTAGCCACCTGGAATTTATAGAGTTCATCTCTGCCAACAACAAAATGCACTCTCGACGGATTGTTTATTTCCTCTGTGAATTCGATATAACCTTCGCGCTGAAGGAAAACAAGGCTGTTATAGGTGTCAATAACCGGAAGCCTGTATTTTGAAACAAAATCCTGCATATTGAAATCATGGACGGAATCTTTGCCTGATCCTACCGGTACCTGGAGATAATTGCATAGAAGTTCGTAAACATCTTTTATCTTTTCAATCGGAGGAAATTTGTGAGCGATGCCCTGTTTCAGTCTGGTTTTATCGCCTTCCGAAAAAAGCAGAACAGCCCATGAAGGTTTATTATCTCTTCCTGCCCTGCCCGTCTCCTGAAAATACGACTCAATTGATTCAGGAATGTCCCAGTGGATGACGAATCTTACATCGGGTTTGTCAATGCCCATGCCGAATGCATTTGTTGCAACGATTATACGTGTCTGACCCGACGACCATGATGTCTGTTTTTTATCTCTCAGTTCCTGCGACAGGCCTGCATGGTAATAATCGGCACTAAGGCCTCTTCCTGCCAGCATTTCGGCCACTTCGTGCGATTTTTTTCTGCTGCGCACATATATTATTCCGCTTCCTTTAACCTTACTTAGAGAATTGATAAGATAGCCGTTCTTATCCTCAACATTCTTTACAATATAAGAAATGTTTTTTCTGTGGAAGCTTGTTCTCAGCACGTTTTTCTCTCTGAAATCGAGTTTTTCCATAATATCCACTGCAACTTTTGAAGTAGCCGATGCAGTGAGTGCAAGGAAAGGCGGTTTTGTTTGAAGCAGCTCACGCAGTTCCACAATTTTCAGATATGAAGGTCTGAAGTCATAGCCCCATTGAGAGATACAGTGAGCTTCATCAATAGCTACAAGCGACACATTCAGGCGTGGAGCCTTTCCACGGAAGAGTGGCGTCGAAATTCTTTCGGGAGAAAGATAGAGGAATTTGTAATCACCATAAATACTGTTCTCTAGTATGATTTCTATCTCTTCCCGGGTCATTCCGGAATGTATT
>CAZIRN010000179.1:0-5230 GCA_964541495.1 uncultured Rikenella sp.
TATTTTTCTCCGATACCCATGGGAACAAAACCCCTGTAAATTTTGCAAAGCCAACGGCCACGGCGGCAATTGAGCCGCACTGTATAACAAGAAAAGTTGTCCATCCGAACAGAAAGCCTGCAAGCGGATTGTAAGCCTCTCTGAGATACACGTACTGGCCTCCTACATTCGGCATCATCGAAGCAAGCTCCCCGTAACTGACGGCTCCGATAACGGTTATCAATCCCGTAATTAGCCAGACCATCATCAGCCACCCGGGAGAGCCTACATTTCGGGCAATGTCGGCGCTCACAATAAAAATTCCGGAGCCTATCATCGAGCCGGAAACGAACATCATGCCGTCAAAAAGATTGACGCGGCGCTTCATCACTCCCTTTTCATCAATCATACATTAATCATAAAAGGTCAAAAATATCGAATATTATTAATGACTCCTGTACAAAAATTTGAAAAATTTAATGTTTTCATAGTTTGCAGATTTGAAAAATATCTTGTTTGATTAAGGATAAATCCCGAATTTGCATGAGTTATTTAGGAATATTTATGAAATATATAATTTCCCTTTTTTAAATATAAGTCTTTAATGCCAACTATTTTATCTATCCGGCAATTAAACTCTTAAACCTGCTCTTCTGTAAAGATCTGTTTCAAACTGAATAATTTATGCTTGCTATTTTTTCTAAATATATTCTTAATTGTTTATGTTTCACAAATAAAAATAAACACTACTCTTTTTGATTAATACAAGCATTTATGTTCCATGTGAAACTTATTTACTATGATTATCAAATATATACACGGTTGTTTAATAAAATTTACGACAGGCTGACTAAATTAGTAAAAAAGGAACTCTACAGTTGCAGGGACTTTGTTCATATTGTTTATTCTTGAATGTCATAGCCCTGTCTAGTTTTGATATTTTTCTTAAAATTCTCTGAAAGGACATATTTTAATCTAATTTTTTGTTCATCATTTTGTCAAAAATTAAACGTTCTTCCCGTTTGTATTTTTGTTATTTTTGAAAGTTTAATGTTTACGTATGGCACAGGGGAGACGATTGCCGCCGTGGCTTAAGATGCAGAGGGCCAGCGGGGAAAATTATTCGAGAATAAAAAACCTTACACGACAATTCAATCTCAATACGATATGCTCGAGCGGAAACTGTCCGAACATAGGTGAGTGCTGGAACACAGGCACTGCAACCTTCATGATTCTCGGCGATATATGTACGCGTGCCTGTAAATTCTGCGCCACAAAGACAGGGGAACCCCTTAAACCCGACCCGAAAGAGCCTTCACGGCTTGCCGCCGCGATAAAAATACTCAACCTTCTTCATTGCGTCATCACATCAGTTGACCGTGATGACCTGACCGACGGCGGAGCCTCTTTCTGGGCTGAAACCATCGAAGAAGTAAAAAAAATAAACCCTGGCATCACCATCGAAGCCTTGATTCCCGACTTCAACGGTAACCCGAATAATATTAAACTTGTGATAAATGCGAAACCTTCAATAATATCGCATAATCTTGAAACGGTAAGACGACTAACCCCACTCATCCGCTCTAATGCAAAATACGACACAAGCCTTTCTGTGATAAAGACAATTGCAGAATCAGGGATTCCTGCAAAATCAGGATTTATGCTCGGTCTGGGTGAAACAGAAAAAGAAGTTATTCAGACGATGGACGACCTTCGCCGGACCGGATGCCGGATTATGACAATTGGTCAATATCTTAAACCTGCAGAGGGGTTTATGGAACCTGTGGAATATATCAAACCTGAAAAGTTCGAGGAATACCGGCGAATCGGAATAGAGAAAGGTTTTGATTTCGTCGAAAGCAGCCCTCTTGTCAGATCATCATATCACGCCGAAATACATGCAGGCTTACGATAAAAAAACTTAATTTTATTGCGTCTGTTTATAAATAATCCTGTGAGTTACCGCGTTAAATACGAAGACATTGGATTGAGAGACTATAAAGAGGTGTGGGACTACCAGAAGTCTCTTTTCAACTGTCTTGCTGAAGAGAAAAAAAATAATGAAAGGGGAAAGAGTGAATTAAATAAAAGTGTACCTGGAACACTTATTTTTGTCGAGCATCCTCATGTCTATACGCTTGGTAAAAACGGGTCGGAAAATAACCTGCTCATCAATCAGATTCAGATGCGTGCTAAAAATGTTGCGTTTTACAGGACTGACAGGGGGGGCGACATAACTTACCATGGCCCGGGTCAGATTGTGGCGTATCCGGTTTTTGACCTCGAAGAGGTGGGTATCAGCCTGAAAGAATATATTTACAGACTCGAGGAAGCAGTTATCAGGACTATGTCGGTCTTTGGCCTGAAAGGTGAAAGACTTGCCGGAACTCCGGGTGTATGGCTCAATGCAGACAATAATACAAAGGCACGAAAAATATGTGCAATAGGAGTAAAGGCAAGCCGTTATATTACAATGCACGGTTTTGCTTTCAATATAAATACGGAGCTTGATTATTTTAATTATATCAATCCCTGCGGTTTCACTGACAAAGGAGTTACCTCCCTGCAAAAAGAAACCGGCATCAGGCAGGATATGAAAGAAGTAAAGAAATATTTACTGGATAAGCTCAAGGATATATTCGATCTCAAATTTATTAATGATATCAGTGATGGAGAAAAAATGGGTAGTGAAAGAGAAGGGCGACCCGGCTGTTGTGCGGGAGCTGGCAAGAGCTCTTGATGTTTCCGGGTCGCTTGCTAACCTTATGGTGCAGCGCGGTATTTTTTCACCGGCCGATGCCAGAACTTTTTTCCTTCCTTCACTGGAAAACCTGCACGACCCCTTCCTTATGAAAGGAATGAATGTTGCAGTCGACAGAATATCATCCGGAATAAGCCGTAAGGAAAAAATACTTGTTTACGGCGACTATGACGTTGACGGCACTACTGCTGTTGCAATGATGTATTCATTTCTTAGGGAATTCTCTCCTAATGTTCTTTATTATATCCCCGACCGCTATAAAGAAGGTTATGGTGTTTCCTATGAAGGGCTCGACTATGCAGTGGCAAATAACTGCCGTCTGGTTATTACACTCGATTGCGGTATAAAAGCAGCAGAAAAAGTAAGATATGCAAGGTCGAAAGGTCTCGACGTCATAATTTGCGACCATCACTACCCTGACGAGGAAATACCTGATGCACTTGCAGTTCTCGATCCAAAACAGCCAGGATGCAGTTATCCCTATAAGGAACTTTCCGGCTGCGGCGTAGGCTTCAAACTTATCCAGGCTTATTGCCGCGTTCATGGCATCCCTTTTAGCCAAATAACTCATTTCCTCGACCTTGTAGCTGTTAGCATTGCTTCTGACATTGTACCAATAACCGGCGAGAACAGGATACTGACTCATTTTGGTCTGAAACAGCTCAATGAATCGCCACGTATCGGCTTCAGAGAGATAATACGTGAATCGGAGCTACATAAAGAGCTTGCCGTCGAAGATGTGGTGTTCAAAATAGGTCCACGCATCAATGCCGCAGGAAGAATGGAGACCGGTAGTAAGGCGGTTAACCTGCTTATTTCCGACGACCCGCGGCTTGCTGCAGATATTAGCAGGGAAATAAGCTCCTTCAATGCCGAACGCCGTACAGTGGACAGAATAATCACCACCGAGGCTATGCGAATGATTTCCGACAACCAGCATAATGTAAATGCCAGAACAACTGTACTTTATAATCCTAATTGGAAAAAAGGTGTTATAGGAATTGTCGCTTCAAGACTTATTGATATATATTACCGGCCTACAGTCATACTTACGGAATCGAATGGTTTTGCAACAGGTTCGGCCCGGTCAGTGCAGGGCTATGACCTTTACCAGGCAATAGAGGCCTGCAGCGATCTGCTCGAGAACTTTGGAGGTCACATGTATGCTGCAGGCCTTACACTTAAAAAGGAGAATATCGAACTATTTAAGGAAAGATTTGAGGAGTACGTTTCGGAAACAATTACTGAAGAACAGCTTATTCCGCAGATTTTAGTTGATTCCGAAATAGATTTCGAAGAGATAAATGAGGAATTCTATAACGGCATTAACCGGTTTCAACCTTTCGGACCCGAGAATATGTCGCCCGTATATATGACAAGAAATATTTTCGATACAGGAAACGGCAAGATTGTTGGAAACTCCGGCGATCACTTAAAACTCGAACTTTACCAGGAGACACCGGGCTCGAAAACAATTCAGGCCATTGCATTCGGCCAGGCCGAACATTTCGATTATATAAAATCGGGACAGCCTTTCGATATATGTTTCTCAGTGGAGATGAATGAATTCCACGGCAACAGAAATCTTCAGCTTAATATAAAGGATATTAAGACTTATAACAAATAATAGTTGCTTTCCAGCATTTTTTAATTATGCTTTTGCTGATGGAATAATATAATTATTGAAAAGAGCAGCAAAAAGGACTTGTTATTTTAACTTAAAAAACAAGAATTTTTGATTACTTTTTCCCTTTGATTAAAAAATAAGGAAACTCCGGAAATAATTGAAACATTTATAATTTCTCCGCCAGGTGAAATAATTCCATTATTGATTAAATTTGTTAAGTCAAACTTCATTTTATTAAAAATGTGCTGTTTCATTAACCTTAAAAAATTAAAAATATTGAACAGCCGGCAAATTGGTTCAATTTACAAAAGGGCAGTATTTAGATTCCTCTTTTCAATAATTTTTTCTGTTTGTTACATTTATTCATCTGAAGCTCTGGCTATAGGACCTGCAAATAATTACAGTTTTGATTACTTTTCTCAGGCTGACGGATTGCCGAACAACCTGATACAGTATATATTTCAGGACAGGAAAGGATGGATATGGTTCGGTACAAGTCAGGGTCTTAGCAGATTCGACGGAAACCGTTTCGTGAATTTTTTGAATGATCCTGAAGACAGTACAAGTTTGTCGGGTAATCTTGTAAGAGTCATTTTTGAGGACAGTAGAGGTAATCTGATGATAGGAACGGAAAACGGCTGATTAAATATATTTGACCGTGAAAAGGAAAGTTTCCTGCATCCATACCGTAATCACCCGGAATTTTCTTCCCGGGAAGTATCTGTTAATGCAATAACGGAAGATGAAAATGGAAATATTTATATCGGGACTGACAGAAATCTGTTAAAAATTGATAATACTGGCCATGTTTTAAGAATTGTACCGAAACCAGCAAATCAGATTTCAGACATGTTTATACGCAC
>CAZIRN010000180.1:0-5156 GCA_964541495.1 uncultured Rikenella sp.
GAACGGCAAGAGGAAGAATCAAACTATTTCGAATTCAGAATAATTATTCAGGAACTTACAGGTGATGTGGCACTTATTATTACCGACTTTGCCGAACCGGATGAAAAAGAAGATGCAATCCATCTCTGGGATACACAAATAGCCGACCTGAAACATATTCTTGGAATTTAAAAGGCATTCTGCTACTCATTTTATACATAAGAAAAAATTAAGTAACTAACATTGTTAATTTATCGGTCGTGTGCAGGGTTAGTTCCTCTCTATTTTTTTATCGTTTTTATGAATTCTCCGGCATTCATTACCGGTATCTTACTTTCTTTGAAGTCAGGCTGGTTCCTTGTTATTATTAAGTCCTGTTCGTTTTCAATTGCTGTAAAATACTGGATAGCATCCTCAAAGTCCCTGAACTCTGAATTCAAAGCAAGATCAATTATTTTATCATCGAATGGGAGGACATCCACAAGTACTTTGAACTTTCTCAGGATTCCCCTTACATCCATTTCCAGATTTTGCTTTGAGAGGATGTAATTTATATCAGCCAGGCATAGTGCCGAAACAGAAAGTTTTATTTCTTTCCTGTCGGCAAGTGAAAACAATTTTGCCGCATCGGTATAATATGGCATTCTGTGAGCCAGAAGGTCAAGAACAATATTTGTATCAACAAATAAGCTTTTCATAAGTATTTCCTGATTAAATAATCAGTACGTTCTTTCTTATAGTCAAAATCTTCTGGCAGAGAAATTACACCACTCAGGCTTTTAACAAGAGGAGTGATCTCAATATCATCAGGTTCATTTTTTGTCATTGAGTCAAAATAAGACTCAACCAATTTCGAAAGACTCGTCCCCTGCTGCCTGGCATATCTCTTTGCCCTTTTTATCACGTCATCATCGAGCTTAATAGTCAGTTTTGTGTCCATTATTCTTTATTTTATCCGTACAAATATATTAATTTTATACGTATTAAACAAAAATGAAGTCAAAAAGATTTTAAACAACAGAAGTCTGTTTATCCAAATTGTTATATCAAATTGTTTTGATATTTTTGGACGTAACCAAATCAAGTGTAAAATGATACATGTCGAAAAACCTGATAAGGAAAAACTGAACAGGCTGGGAGTCAGTTCCTGGCCGATATGGACAAAGGAAGAATCGGAATTTCCGTGGGAATATGATGAGAAAGAAACCTGCTATATCCTCGAGGGCGATGTTGTGGTGACACCTGAAAACGGCGAACCGGTTCACTTCGGTAAAGGAGACCTCGTCGTCTTTCCGGAAGGATTGAAATGCACATGGAAGATAAACAAAACCGTTAAGAAACATTATAAGTTTGGATAGATAAGACAAAGGCAAAAGGCGGAAGACAAAACAGTATTGGGACTTGATAACCTGAAAGTGACTGGATGAGAGTAGTTGATCTAATTATATTCATTTTATACCTTATCGGTATAATCATTTTCGGAGGTTCATTTTACAGAAAAAACAAATCAACATCGGCTTTCACTCTGGCAAACAGAAGCATGCCTTCGTGGGTTGTGGGTATGTCTATACTTGCAACGTTTCTCAGCAGTATCAGCTATCTTGCGCTTCCAGGTCAGGCATATCAGGGCGACTGGAATCCATTTGTATTCAGTCTGTCGTTACCCCTTGCCGCATACATGGCAGTAAAATTCTTCGTTCCTCTTTACAGGTCGGTCAACAGTCCGTCGGCTTACACCTATCTCGAACTTCGTTTCGGTAAATGGGCAAGAATATATGCGTCATTGATGTACCTTCTTACTCAGCTAATGAGAACCGGAACTATCCTGTTCCTTCTTGCCCTGATGCTGAATACAGCACTTGGCTGGGACATGAGGGTGGTGATACTGATAACCGGAATCAGTATAATGATTTATTCGGTGCTTGGCGGAATACAGGCCGTTATGTGGACTGATGCAATACAGGGAATTATTCTGATAACAGGTGCAGTAGTATGTTCGCTCTATCTGCTCTTTTCTATGCCAGAGGGATCTGGTCAGTTATTCAGTATTGCATCGGCAAATCATAAATTCAGTCTCGGCAGTATGAAATTCGATTTTACGACTTCGACATTCTGGGTAGTTCTTATTTACGGAATATTCATAAACCTTCAGAACTTCGGGATCGACCAGAATTATATCCAGAGGTATCTCACTGCACGGTCAGAAAAAGAAGCAAAAAAGTCGGCATTATTCGGAGCATTGCTCTACATCCCTGTATCGCTCCTTTTTGTTTTTATAGGAACAGGGCTTTTCAGTTTCTATACTGCAAGGCCGGAACTTCTTCCTGCAGGGATAACTGGCGACAAAGTATTTCCTTATTTCATTTTCAACCAGTTGCCTGTCGGGCTGACAGGGTTACTTATTGCATCGGTCTTTGCAGCAGGAATGAGCACTGTTTCAACAAGTATCAACAGCTCCGCTACTGTTATATTGAACGATTTCTTCAAAAAGAGCAGCGATAAAAACTTCGATGAGAAAAGAGCGATGAAAATCCTCTACTCCGCTTCTTTACTTTTCAGTATTGCGGGCATTTCAATAGGTATTGCAATGATAGATGTACAGAGTGCTCTCGATGCATGGTGGAAACTGGCGTCAATTTTCAGCGGAGGCATGCTTGGACTTTTTCTGTTAGGCTTCTTTATGAAGAAAATAACCAGCGGAGCTGCTCTTGCAGGAGTAATTGCAGGGATAGTAGTCATCGCCTGGATGAGCCTCTCCCCCGTGCTTTTTACAGGTCAACTTCAGAAATATGCATGTCCGCTTCATGGGTACATGACAATTGTAATAGGAACAACGGTAATTTTTTTGACAGGGTTCTTTGCAGGGATAATATGTAAATTGAAAATTTCAAAATGCAAATTGAAAAATGAAAAATGACAAGGGGAGTCTGATTTGTCATGCTTTTTAATTTTCTGCCTTTTAGTATTCATTGGAGGCATTTTCAATAAAGGTTAGATAAAGATTTCGGTTGAATATTTATGCTATCTGGAAGAAAAGATTTTGAGAAAGAAAAATTAATTCTTTCATATCAGCATATTGTAATTCATTTGATTTTTTTAACTTGTATTGATTTTCGGTAAGCGGGTAGTCAGGCGCAGGTAATTGAGCAGTTTGAGCAGGTAGTGTTGGTTTTTCCTGTGTGACCGACGGGGCGGGAGCGTATCCGTCCGGAACGGCCGGGAAGGAAAAAGATAAAAGACAAAAGGAAAAAGGAAAAAGCTCTAATTATAAGTCTTTTACCTTGCGCCTTGTGCCTTTTATCTTATGCATGAATAAGTGCATTTTAAGTTATATTCAGGCGTTATCAGGGCATAAAAGCAGTCGGACGACGGGGATATAAGCACTCAGAGTATTCAGAATATCCGGAGTCCGTTTGATGATTTATGATGAGAAATAGTGTTTATGCACTCACTAAGATACAGAATAACATCTTATATAGAAAATTATTTTATCTTTGTAGAGGTATAAACGGTTGGCAACAAGCAAAATAGAACATACTGCATATGGATACAGACGATTTATCAAGAGAAGCATATAATGGAATTTTAATAGAAGCAGAGAAATTAACTCATGATTTAACTTTGCATTATGGCTTATTATCAAATGATTGTAAAAATGAAACTGAATACATTGATAAAGCTGAAAAACTGACCAGAGAAATATTACAAATGGATGATTGGGAATTAGAAGATTTATTTTGGGGTAATCCTCCAGACAAAAAGAAGTTGATTTTTACTTGTAAAAAGATTTTAGAAAATATTGAGAAAGTAAAAACCATTCCTATTGAAAAACGGAAATTTGATTCTTAAACATTTATAAGGTTTTATGATTTTGTATTTAGTTGGTATTAGCTGTGTAGGGAAAACGACAATTGGAAAAATGTTGGCTGAAAAAATTGATTTTTCATTCTTTAACTTAGATATAGAAATTCAGAGTTATTATAAAAAACCAATTGCAAGAATTCAAGATGAGTGTCTTTCAATGAACGGATACAGAGAAAAAGCCAGTAAAGTATTAGATTACCTGTTTGCAAAAAACATTGATTCTGTAATTTCCGGTACACCATCAGGATTAAAATATTCATATCTTCAAGTTTATCAAAAACATAAAGCTGACAAAGACTTATATTCAATTCTGATAAATGATTCGTATGAGAACGTATTGGATAGGTTAACTTTTTACGATAAAGATTCAAAGCCTATGACAGAAAAATTAGATGATTCAAAGAAAAAGAGGTATTTGAAAGAGATTAAAGCTGATTATAACTTTTTTAGAGATTCATATAAACGCGCAGACTTTAAAATTGACATTAATAATTTTAGCCTGATAGATATACCAGACCTGATCATTAATGAATTACAAAAGACTATAAAAATTACCAGATGCCAACACACAATGTAGTCAATGGTGTGGTCTGTGGTAATTTGAAGCATATACCCCGCAGCCAAGGTTCGTAACAGTGGATAAGTACGAAGCCCGCAAACCTCCACTGGTCATATTGCCAATCGTTAGGGGATCATTGTCCGCCCTTATTTTATAATTCTTGTTATTATGGCTTTTGACATTATTGGGTTTTATTCCAGACCGACTGAAATCAAAGAAAAGAGCACATTCGCGATAATTTACTATTTTTAATCTGGCATTTGTTAAAGCAGAAAAGAGAACATCTCATCTATCCTTTATATTCATGCCGTCGGTCGTCAGGTGTAACTTGCAACCGAATTGATAATTCGAATAAAAAAAAATTACTATCTTTGATTCATGAACATAATTGAGAAAAATATTGATTCATTAATAAGCCTTTGCAAACAACACAAAGTCAAAGAACTTTATATATTCGGTTCGATTCTGACTTCTGAATTCAACAAGGATAGCGATATAGATATGCTGGTTCAATTTGATAATGTCGATATTCTCGAATATGCTGACAACTATTTCGATTTTAAAGAAAAACTTGAAAAACTGCTTGGCAGAGAAATTGACCTGCTTGAAAACCAGGCAATCCGAAATCCGATATTCCGGAAGATTCTTGATCGGGACAAAAAAATAGTGTATGACAGAGAGATAGCTTAAACTTCTATATGATATCAAAATAGCGATTGATGAGATTGAATCATATTTTGAGACAGAACCTGAA
>CAZIRN010000181.1:0-5137 GCA_964541495.1 uncultured Rikenella sp.
AATTGCAGTGAGTGAATTCAAATCCATCTCTTCAATTTTTTACAGATTCGTCATTTATCTTCCGAGACAAAAGTAGTATTTTAGAGGCTTGAAAAAGAATAAGCCAGGTAAATATTTTTCGGGCACTCGAACTGAGATGGATAAAATCAGAATTTCGGTAGTGAGATATGCAAATTCCTATCCTTTTGTCTGGGGTTTAAAGCATGGCGGACTTGATGATGAATCTATAATCGAGACGGATCATCCGGCAGTATGTGCTGAAAAACTTGCTGGCGGAAGAGCCGATATCGGATTGGTTCCTGTGGCGGCTCTGCCGCAAATAAATAATTACAAAATAATTAGTAATTACTGTATAGGTGCTTACAGGAAGGTGAAAACAGTTATGCTGTTGAGTAATAGCAGTTTCGAAGATATAAACAACATTTACCTCGATTACAGATCGAGGTCATCGGTAGCTCTTGCCCGAGTGCTTGCACAGTTCATGTGGAAAAGAAAATTCAGATGGGCAGGCACAAATGAGGGGTTCGATTTTATCAACATTGCTCCCGGGGAGGCTGTTGTGCTTATCGGTGATCAGTGTTTCGAACTCGAGCCGCACTTTGCTTTCGGCCTCGACCTGGCTGAGGAATGGAAGAGATATACAGGATTATGTTTTGTCTTCGCCTGCTGGATTTCGAACAGGGAAATAGACGATTCGCTTCTCATGCGATTCAACACAGCTTTAAAATCGGGCCTCGATAACATTGACCGTGTGGTTGATTATTTCAGAGGTTCGTGTCCAATGAACGATAAACAGCTTAAAAGTTACATTCACAATAATATTGACTATAACTTAGATGAGGATAAAAAAAGAAGCATGAAGCTATTTCTTGAACTCATAAGCAGGTTATAAAAAATCTATCATTAAAAACAAAAAAGACTGAAAAAAATTTACAAATGCCCCTCACTGCCTCTCCAAAAATGGAAAAGAGTTATGAAGCATTGCTTAAATAACCTGAACAATTATTTTTTTGTCGTTTAAAATGATTATCTTTGAAATAATGGAGTTTTTCATAAATAATTTTTAATGAAGTAATTATGAGCAAAACTATTACTTTCAACGAATTAAGACGGATAAAAGACAGTCTTCCCGAGGGAGGAATCAGAAAGATTGCCAGGGAGCTGGATTTAAGTGAGGAGGAGGTGAGGAATTATTTCGGCAAAGGCGAATCTGCAGGCATTCATTACGAGAAAGGACCAAACGGCGGCACAGTTGTCATAGAGGATACTACCATACTCGATCTGGCAAAGAAGATGATTGAATAAGCTAAAGTTTGTTTGTTTTATCTTTTATTCTATAAGTGAATCTTTCACGCGAAATAATTGCCTATATATTATTTTATCATAAAATCCAATACAGGAATATCTTCAAGGTAAGCTATAAGCCTGTCGTTGCGTTTAAGCGGCCCCACACCCGGCGGCGTGCCTGTAAATATCAGGTCGCCGGTCTTAAGGGTAAAAAATATTGAAGCGTATTCTATTATTTCGGCAATACTGAAAATCATATCGGCAGTGTTACCTTTCTGAACCGTGCTGCCGTTTATTTCGAGCCTGAAATTCAGATTATTGACATTACTGAATCGGGTTACGGGAAGAAATTTTCCGACAGGCGCCGCCCCGTCAAAGCCTTTGGTTATCTCCCACGGCAGACTTTTCTTTCTTACCTCAGCCTGCAGGTCTCTTGCCGTGATGTCAATACCAAGCGTCACCTCGTCAAAATACCTGTGAGCAAATTTTGCAGAAATTCCTTTCCCCAGCCTGCATATCTTCACAACAACTTCAACCTCGTAATGTATATCTTTCGAAAAATCAGGAAGGAAAAACGGCTTATAGTTTTTTAACAATGCAGAATCGGGTTTCATAAATAAAACAGGCTTATCCGGCGGCTCCCATTTGAGCTCATCGGCATGCTGCCTGTAATTTAGTCCAACACAGATTATTTTCATGTTTATTCTTCAATAAAACATTTCACAGACAATCCAATAACAGACAGTAAAAACAACGAAGTTTCAATAATACAACTTCAGACACTGATTCAACTTAGAACTACAGAAACTTAGAAAGTTGTAAAATCATATATAAATCAATATTGTCCGACAAAATTTAGAAACTTAAAAAAGTAGTTTAAAATAAAATAGAAAGTCACCAGCCTTTCAATTCCATTTTAAACATTTATCATCATTGGCATCAGGAGCATCAGGAGGTCTTCATATTCATTTTCACTTTCGGCGGGCAGGAAGAGACCGGCTCTTGTGGCATCTGCAAGCTCGATGATAACGTCCTGCGACGATATGTTGGCAAGAATCTCGAGCAGGAATATTGCTTTAAAGCCTATCTCCATCTCATCGCCGTCATACTGGCAGTTTATTTTTTCGAATGCCGATACTGAAAAATCAATATCCTGGGCCGAAACTATCATCTGGTTGCCTGAAATATGAAGCTTTACGAGGTTACTGGCCTGGTTCGAGAAAACAGACACACGTTTAAGAATGTTAGAGAATCCAGCTCTGTCAACAGTAACTTTGCGCGGATTGTTTCTGGGGATAACCGAGTTATAGTTTGGATAATTGCCTTCTATCAGCCTGCACACGGCTTTATAACCTGCAAGTGTAAAAAATACATTTTTATCGTCGAATTCGACTGCTACAGGGCCTTCCTCTTTAGGCAGTATATTTTTAAGAAGTGAAGCGGGTTTTTTAGGAAGAATGAATGAGCCCTCTTCATCTGCTTTGCCGTCGGTGCGCTGATACCTTACCAGTTTATGTGCATCGGATGCAACAAAGGTTATTTTTTCCGGCGACGACTCAATAAGAATGCCTCCCATCACTGGCCTGAGCTCATCTTCAGCCGTTGCAAAAATAGCCTTACTGATTCCGTCGAACAACAGACCTGAACTTACAATGAAGGATTTTTTCTTCTCTTTCTTCAATGAAGGAAGCACAGGAAAGTCAATCCCGTTTTGTCCAACCGCATTATATTTACCATTCTCTGAAATTATAGTAACCGCAAGTGTATCGGTATTAATGTCGAATGTAAGCGGTTGTGTACCGAATTCCTTTAAAGTGTCAAGAAGAATCCTTGCAGGGACGGCAATCAAACCACTGCCTTCGGCATTGTCAAGTTTCATCCTTGTAATAAGAGTTGACTCGAGGTCGGAAGCAGTTATTTCAAGCTCATTTTTATTGAGATTAAAAAGAAAGTCGTCGAGGATAGGTAAAGTATTCTTTACGTTTATTACCCTGCTTATCGCCTGCAGATGCGAAAGTAGTTCGCTGCTTGATACTACAAATTTCATATTTTCTTTTTATTTAGTTTTCAATAAATATTATAAGTTATTTTATATCTTAATCTTAACTATCTCTATCCGTTAAACAGAAAAACCAATATTACGAAAAAAAGAGATAACAACAAATCAATTTTTCATGAAATATGACAACTTTTTCAAAACCGGGTCGAGGTCGAAATAGCGCATAACCAATATTTCATCACGACCTTCGATTTTTGCCCAAACCCTGTCGGTATCCGTAATTTCTTTTCCATTATCGTCCAACTTCTTTCGCTGCCAAATATTTAGCTCAACAGCGGTGCCGTCTTTCTTTTTCACCCCGATTCTGTAATCCGGCTTGCTCTCAGTTATCTCCCTCTTTTTTTCGGTAGTAAGTCCGGTTTCAATGCTTTCGAACGGAATATATGTAAAATACGAAACATAACGTCTTACTTTTAAGCTATCCCATCCGGTAATACTACTACCATCACCTGAAAAAAGAGAAGGATTACCTTCTGAAATAATAATATAGAATGATGAGGCAGTATCGTGGCAATGTTCCACTTTTATCTCTGCAATTTCGGAAGGCAGGATGTCGAAAACAGTGAAAGGCTGCCAGAAAAGCTTATCGGCAGTAAAATACTGGCCTATATCAATCTCATAACCGGGAATATACATAATGAAAGGCTTCGAGAATGCTTTCATTTTCATTATGTTGCCATATTTGTTAGAATTAGTTCTGTAAACAAAGAAACTCCTTCTCAACCTTCTGCCTGTATATACATTTACCCTTACTGGTTCGATATTATGTTTTGTTATCTCTTCTTCAAATGTGTCGGAGTTAACAGGCGATTTTACTCTCATATCCTTTAGTATCTGAATCAGAAAATGAACGGCTTCGTCTCTTGCTTCATATTTATTATCTATAACCCATTCATCTTCTTTTCTCGAAATAACAAGTTTATTATCTTTCTCATATAAAACAACTTTCGATATCTCAGCCTTTTCGTCAACAGAAAATGCCGAATTATTTTTCCCAAAAGGTGACCTTTGCCTGAAGAGCAGGAAAATAATTGCCGCACATATAATGAAAATCAGAATAAGCCTCGAAAGATTATTATTTGCCGCTTTCATTCCGTATATATTTTTTTCCTGACTACCGAATAAATTATTCCGGCAATAACAACAATCAGCACCGGCACCAAAACATTCACTGCTTTTATTAGGGAGCTTTTCTCGCTTATGAGTTTTTTATCGAGCAATCGCAATTTTAGTTCGCGCGATCGGATGTTCATCAGGCCTTTGTCGTCAACAAGGTAATTGATGCAATTGACAAGGAAGTCCTTGTTGCTGAAGGTCTGAAGTGTATATCTGTCCTGTCCGAGGGGGAGAGGTATTTCGGTATTTCCGCTTCGGGATACTTCGTTTCTTATTATATCGCGGTCAGCTATAACTATCATTTTTGTCGGGCTGCTAATGTTAGCCATGTTTTTCATTTCGGTATCATTCAATCCCTCAACAATTCTGTTTCGGAATGCCGATTTGAATTTTCCGGAAAGAAGTACTGCCACAGGCAGATTCTCCCTGTTGAAAAAGCTCTCATCAGGCATTCTGTCTATATCCTTCAAAGTTATTGTTATTGGAGGACGGACTATTCTTGCTCGACGGCTTGTAGTCAGAAGAATTGTCTTTTCTATTTCAGGGTCTCTTCCCACGGTATCGATATAATTCACATATTTTCCTAAAATACGATTCAAATTCCTTGTTATGGGATGAGCAGGTGACGGAACAAGCAGGGGATAATAAACCCACGGCATAGGGACAATTTGCTGT
>CAZIRN010000182.1:0-5120 GCA_964541495.1 uncultured Rikenella sp.
CCGTTAAGAATCCCCATAATCCTGTGCCTTGTAGTCTGAACTTTTGGTGATACTATCGAAAGCTTCCTGCCAACCATGGAATTCATTATAGTTGACTTCCCTACATTCGGATTACCCAGAATATTTACAAAACCCGATTTGTGCATCTCGTTGATTATTAATGACTATTAATTATAAGCTCCTCTTTTAAGCATTGTTATTTCTTTTTGTGTAAGATACCTCCACTCCCCTCTGGTCAGATTCTTCTTTGTAAGCCCGGCAAAATATACTCTGTCGAGTTTTAAAACCTTATACCCGAGATTCTCGAACATCCTTTTTATAACCCTGTTCTCACCTGAATGTATTTCAACACCCACCTGGCTTTTGTCATTGGTATCGGCATAAGCTACAGCATCGGCAGCAACAGTTTTATCTCCAATATCAACACCCTTAACCATAGCTTCCATATCACTTTTTGTCACATCCTTGTTAAGGTAAACATGATAGACCTTTTTCTTTTCGAAAGAAGGATGAGTCAGCCTTTTTGCCAGTTCGCCATCGTTTGTAAGAAGCATTACGCCGGTTGTGTTTTTATCGAGCCTTCCAACAGGCCATAACCTTACGTCAGATTTGCTTCCGATTAACTGCATCACCGTTTTATCGGCATGAGGATCGGAAGTTGTTGTCACATAACCTTTAGGTTTATTCAATATAATATATACCTTCTTTTCGGGCGACAACTTCCTGTTTCTATATCTTACATCGTCATCAATCCTTACTTTACTTCCAAGTTCTCTGACCACTTTGCCATTAACTGTAATCAATCCCTTTATAATCAGTTCATCGGCTTTTCTGCGTGAACAAACCCCGCTATTTGCAATAAATCTGTTGAGCCTTAACACTTTCCCGGGTTCACTTTTTTTTGAATAAGTGTCAGAATTACATTTAATATTTTTTTTATTCTTTATCCCCTTCCCTGATTGCATATTTTTAATTATCGGGCTGCAAATTTACAATTAATTAATGAGATAACTCGATTGCTTTTTTTTGCAAATTTGTATTTTCATTATTATTGACCAATGACATTAATTAAATCAATCTCAGGAATCAGGGGTACTATTGGTGGAAAGACCGGTGAGAATCTGACTCCCTGCGATATTGTGAAATTCACATCAGCTTTCGGAATGTGGCTGAAAAAACGTAATCATGAAAAAAGAATAACTGTCGTAACCGGCCGTGACAGTCGCACCTCAGGCGAAATGATTGCTAACCTGGTAAATAACACACTTATATCATTGGGAATAGATGTGATTTACACCGGAATGGCAGCCACTCCGACTGTTGAAGTGGCGGTCTCCGGTACACATTCTGCCGGAGGAATAATAATTACAGCAAGTCATAATCCGGCAGAATGGAACGCCCTAAAATTGCTTAATGAAAACGGAGAATTCCTCTCTGCTGCTGAGGCTGATGAAATCTTAAAAGTAGCCGATTCAGGAGATTTTGTTTATGAATCTCACAGAAATACAGGTAAAGTTTTCGCAGACAATTTGTGGGGAGCAAAACATGTTGAAATGATTTCACAAATGGAGTTAACCGACATAAATGCAATAAAAAAGGCCGATTTTAAGATTGTGGTTGATTGTATCAATTCTGTGGGCGCACTTATAATTCCTGAATTATTGAAGAAACTTGGAGTGGAAAAAATTGTACTCATAAATGCTACTCCCGACGGAAATTTTGCACATAATCCTGAACCTTTACCTGAAAACCTTAGAGAATTATCTTCCAGAGTTATAAGCGAAAATGCCTGTCTCGGATTCGCCGTTGACCCTGATGTCGACAGACTGGCTATTATATGCGACGACGGCACAATGTTCGGTGAGGAATATACCCTCGTTTCGGTCGCCGATTATGTTCTCGGATATAAACCCGGTAATACAGTATCTAATATGTCGTCCTCCCGCGCACTGAGGGACATAACAGTAAGACATGGAGGTCAGTATTTTACGGCCCCTGTAGGAGAAATAAATGTTATCGAGGAGATGAAGAAAAGAAATGCCGTTATAGGCGGTGAGGGGAACGGCGGAGTAATTCTTCCGTCTGTTCATTATGGACGTGACGCATTGATAGGAATTGCTCTCTTTCTATCTCATCTGGCAAAGCAGGGATTAAGCTGTCGCGAATTAAGAAAAGAATATCCCGATTACTATATATCGAAAAAGAAAATTGCATACGACAAACAGTTAGATTTCACAAAGTTGAAGGATTATGTGAAAAAGGAATTTCCAGGATCATCTATAGATGAGCGCGATGGCATACTTGTGGAATCCGAAAACTGGTGGATTCATGTCAGAGCTTCTAATACAGAGCCGATAATAAGAATATATGCCGAAGCCCGCAGCGCTGAAAAGGCCGATGAACTGGCAGACCACATGATATCAATTGTTAAAAATCTTTAAATTTCCTTCCCTTTTTTACACTACACGGGAATAAAAGCAGCAGAATAGATGTCTTATAACTTGACAGGCAAATAATGATATGCTGTTAATAATTGTTAAACATCAATTTAAGCTTTCAGTTTTTTAATACTTTTGTGCCTGAAAATTTTAAAAGTGAAATTATATTAAGTAAAAAAATAATATGAAGAAAAATTTAATTATCTCAGGAATTGTTGTGGCAGTAGTAATTATTGCAATAATTGTTATAAATAAAATTAACAAAAAAGAAGATGTAAACACATTATTTGCCGTTGCTAAAAAAGGCCAGTTTGATATTATTGTTTTCACAACCGGTGAACTTCAAGCTGAAAACTCAATAGATATAAGAGGCCCTGAAATAGCACAGTCCAGAAATGTAAGAGTAGCGGATATAAAGATTCTGGACATAGTTCCTGAAGGCACTGAAGTTAAAGCAGGAGATTATGTTGCAAGCCTCGACAGAACATCTTTTGAAAATACACTTAAGGATGAAATTGAAAGGCTTAACACTTACGAAACAAATCTGGAAACAGCAATGCTTGATACAGCTGTTACTCTCACAAACCTGCGCGACAATATTAAAAACCTTACATACAACGTTGAGGAAGCAAAAATTACTCTTGAGCAGTCAAAATACGAACCGCCTGCAACAATAAGGCAGGCTGAGATTAACCTAGATAAGGCGGAAAGAGCTCTGGAACAGGCAAAACGCAGCTATACCCTCAGGGTTGAGCAGGCAAAGACTAATATAATCAATTTAAGACGTCAGGTCAATGAACAGAGGCAAAAAGTTGCTGATCTTCAGAACATTCTTTCACAATTTATTGTAAGAGCTCCGGCCGATGGTATGGTTATATATAAGAGGGACAGAACCGGTGCAAAAAGGAAAGCAGGCTCGACAATAAGTCCGTTCGATAATATTATTGCAACCCTGCCCGACATGTCGTCAATGATTTCCAAAACCTATGTTAATGAAATAGATGTGAGCAAGGTTAAACCGGGACAAAAAGTTGATATTACCGTAGATGCTTTTCCGGACAGGGCTTATACTGGCGTTGTAACAAGCGTTGCCAACATTGGTGAACAACTGCCTAATACCGATGCAAAGGTTTTCGAAGTGCTTATCAAACTTGACGGTTCCGATCCTATTCTCCGACCGGCTATGACAACGGGAAACAAAATCATCACAAAAACACTCAATGATGTCGTCTATATACCTCTTGAATGTGTTCAGACCGGTTCCGACAGCATACCTTTTGTTTATACAAAAAATGGCAAAAAGCAGATCGTTCTGCTTGGTGAAACGAATGAAAATGATGTTGTGGTTGAAAAAGGCTTAGAGCCTGGGACAGAGTTATACTTAAGCACTCCTGCAAAGCCTGAGAAATTCTCTTTAGCAGGGGAAGAACTTATACCAGTTATAAAAGAACGTGAACGGCAGAAACAGGAAGAAGAAAAACGTATCAGAGAAGAAGCTTCCAGAGCAGCCGAAAAAAGGCAAAGTATGATGGGCACAGGAGGCGGCATGAGAGGCCAGTTCCAAAATTCTAACCCCGGCAGCTTCCAGGGAGGAGCCAGAGCTTCCGGTCAGGTGCAGGATACTGCAGCTATGAGACAAAGAATGCAGCAATTTAGAAGTTCCCAGCAAAGAAGTACTTCAGGACGCGATACTTCCGCAAGGAGAAGAATAAACACTCAAAGTCAGCCAGAAAGCGACTTTTAACTATTCTTTAATCAGGTTTTTAATTTTTAAATCAAAAAATAATGTTCAGGTTTATATTACGATATTTTCATGATATCGAAATTGCAGTGGAATCAATTATATCAAACAAACTTAAATCTATTCTCACGGCCCTTGGTATAATTTTTGGTGTAGCAGCGGTAATTGCTATGCTTGCCATTGGACGAGGAGCAAAGCAAGAAATACTCGAACAGATGAAAATGGTTGGGGTTAATAATATATTGATTAACCCTATTATTCAGGAAAAAACCAGCACTTCAAACCAAGAGGGCGAAAAACAACAGAATAAGTTTTCACGTGGTCTTAACATGCTCGACGTTAACGCAATACAGTCAAACATACCTTCAGTGAAAAGAATAAGCCCTGAGATATCATTCAATGGAACTGCAATCCTTAATGGTATAAAACACTCTGCAAAACTCGTAGGTGTTTCAAATGACTATTTCTATCTCTATAACCTGCCTCTTGTTGGGGGCACTATTTTCAATAAATACCAGGATGAAAACGGATTACAGGTTTGCATAATCGGCTCAAATATACGTTCAAAGTTCTTCAATAAGATCGATCCTATAGGTCAGTACATCAAATTTAACGGAATATGGCTGAAGGTTATCGGCGTTCTGCAGAAAACCAATGTTTCTCTTACAGGCTTCGAGGAAAAAGGAGTTAATGTTTATAACGACAATATTTATATACCTGTTCAGACAATGCTCATGAGGTTCCAGAACAGAGCCCTTGTAAATACAAAACTGGCATCTGAAGCTTCCACATCATTGAGTTTCTTTGGTCCTGGAGTAATGTCAAGAGTAGTTGTAAGCTCATCCGATGCAAACACCCAGCAGGAAACAAATTATAACCAGCTCGACAGGATTGTTGTACAGGTATATGAAACAGAACAACTCAACACTACAACTGAAGTG
>CAZIRN010000183.1:0-5115 GCA_964541495.1 uncultured Rikenella sp.
GAGCATTGGATAACATCCGCCAATACTGGGGTTCCATGCTTGATCTAGGGGCTACAACTTTCTGGTAAGATTTTGATATCGACTGGATGAAAAATGCTGCTCGTATTGATGAAGTTGTTCCGTTAGGGAAAGTGGACATACATGGTTCTTATGGTAATTATTGTTATAAAGGTTTCCGGCATAGCTTCTGCCATGGATGGGCTTCCGGACCTACCTCCTGGCTGACTCAATATATTCTTGGTGTGAATGTTGTTGAACCAGGATGCAGGGTAATCCTGATTAAGCCTCATCTTTGCGATTTGAAATGGGTGACAGGCAGCTTTCCTACGCCTTATGGTGTTCTGAAAATTAAACATGTAAAAGGAAAGAACAATAAGTTGGAGACCACATATAATGCACCAAAAGGAGTTAAAGTAATATTGGAAAATGAATAAGGTGTCCAAAAACATTAGATAACTGACAGTTATTTCCATAATGACAAACAAAACAAACATGAAAGCTGATAGAAGAGAATTTTTGAAACTTTCAGGAATGGGAATCGTTTCTACGGCATTTCCATCCATTGTGACAGCCTCAGACATCAAAAAGAAAGCAACGGCTCCAAAGTACAGTTTTAGGTTAGGAATCGCCTCCTATTCGTTTCGTCAATTTTCTTTAGATGATGCTCTGAAGATGACCAAACGGTTAAATATAGACAACATCTCTCTGAAAGATTTTCATCTGAAACTGGATGCATCGGATGCAGAAATAGCCGAAGCGGTTCAGAAATGTAAAAACGCCGGAATACGTCTTTATGGCGGGGGTGTTATTTATATGAACACTACCGAAGAAGTTGACAGAGCTTTTGAATATGCCCGAAAGGCCGGAATGGAGATTATCATCGGAGTTCCAAAGCATGAGCTTCTGCCCTATGTGGAGAAGAAAGTACAGCAATTCAACATTAAGCTGGCCATTCATAATCATGGCCCCGGTGATAAAAATTATCCGAGTGCGGAGAGTGCCTATGAGAAAATTAAAGATATGGATTCACGCATGGGCCTTTGCATTGACATTGGCCATACGGCACGGATTAAAAGGGACCCTTCCCAGGACATCAGGAAATACTATGACCGGGTTTTTGATGTTCATATCAAAGATGTAACCCGGGCCGATGAAACAGGATCTACCTGTGAAATAGGAAGAGGGATAATCGATATACCCAAATTTCTCAGGGAAGTTATACGATTACAATATACTGGTATACTGGCTCTTGAATTTGAAAAGGATGCCAATGATCCTCTCCCGGGAATGGCCGAATCGATTGGATACATAAAAGGTGTTCTGGCTGGTTTGGTTTAGAGCAGGGATGAAGAACTAACGAGATACCAGGTAATTTCTTTTTCAACCGTTTTTTTAACCCGATTTATGCATTAGAAATGCATTCATCACCTTCCAGGTCGATTCAATCTCCGATTCTTCGGGTTTAACCCGGATGCCTTCCCTAAACCCTTTCCTTCTATGCATTCGTTCTCTTCACTCCTAATGCACAATCTGGGATTAAATATGTTGCACCATGAGAAGAGGCAAATCAAAGGGATCTTTTATTGGCTAAATAATGCCTATTATTCTTAGATAAGCAATCAGGAAAAACCATTCGCATAATTTAAAAGGGCCTTTAAATTGTTTCCAATTCCATTATTTTTGCCTTTTATGGGATCGGAGATTCATAATAAACTTCTTATCAGGAAGTTCATCGAAGGCGATGTTCGTTCGTTCGATCAGTTGTATTATTCCTATGACAGGAAAGTTTATTCGTTTGCAATGAGTTTCCTGAAAAACAAAACGGAAGCAGAAGAAGTAACCCAGGAAGTATTTACAAATCTCTGGCGATTCAGAGACCAGCTTGATGAAAATCAGGATTTTAACAGTTATCTTTTTAAAATTACTTACAATACTGTATGTAAAGTTTTCAGAAAAAAAGCTTCCCTCAGGAGACAGGCAGAGAATATACTGAAGAATTACATTCTGGAAGATACTTCAACAAATGTAGAGATAGAATACAGGAATCTTCTGGATGTTGTGAACAGACTTGTTGAAGAAATGCCACCTCAACAAAGAAAAGTGTTCCTGATGAGAACAAGGGATAATCTTGAAAATGTGCAGATTGCTGAAATGCTCCATGTTTCAGTGAAAACAGTAGAAAACCATTTTTCAAATGCTAAAAATTTCATTAAGAAATTTTTAATGGATCATCGATTGATCTCAATATTGTTTTTCTGGCTTTTCATTAAATGAAGAGTATCCTGCACGTATTGATTTTTATATCTGTCATAAAATCAATTAAGTAAAAAAAAAAGAAAAAAAATTCTGAAGACCGGGATTTTGCGTCCAATGCTGGATATTATATATGTGATCTGCTAATTTATATGGGACGATTTAGTAAGTTATTCAGTATTAGTTAGTTGGGGCTAATAAAGCTAAAAGGAGGAATCCTTTTAGCTTTATTTTTTTAAATGGAATAAAATGGAAGAGAAAAGAGACAGACCATCGGATGAACTTAAGAGGATTCTTGATGATGAGAATAGAGAGGACTTACTGGCGGCAAAGCTAAAAAGTCCGGAAGGACAGCAGGAGTTATACAGAGAAGCATTCAGGTTTTGGAATGAAATACAGGCAGATAACGAAATAACTGATTTCGATCGTGCACAGATTCTGGACAGGATTCATCATCAGATTAAACTTGAAGAAAAAGTGTTTATTAAAAATCTGACGAAAACGGAAAAATTCCTTAGTGTTTGTTCAAAGGTTGCTGCCATTCTTTTTATTCCCCTGCTTATTACTGTTGGATTCTTATATAATGCTAATTTCCCGAACAATGCAGTTGAAGGTTATTCAGAAATATATGTGCCAACCGGTACGAGGACCAGCTTTGTTTTGCCTGACGGAACAAAAGGGTGGTTAAACAGTGGTTCATATCTTCGTTATCCAAACAGGTTTTTTGGTAAATCAAGGCTTGTGGAGTTGTCTGGAGAAGGGTATTTCAAAGTCGAAAAAGAAAACCATAGACCGTTTATTGTTAAAACAAAAGACATCAGTATCAGGGTGTATGGTACTGCTTTTAATGTGTATGCATATCCTGATGGTAATTCAACTGAAGTTGTACTTGAAGAAGGAAAAGTAGAGATACTCGGGGAACAAGGAAAGACCACCAGGAGTCTTTGCTATCTGAAACCAAATGAAAAATTCGTACTAGATCAAGAGACGGGCTCATCCCATGTGGTGCAGGTTGATCCCGCAGGTTATACTTCATGGAAAAACGGGAGAATGGTATTTCGTTACGAAACATTTAAGAATGTTGTTGAGAAACTTAATCGTTGGTACAATTCAGATATTATCATCAAAGATTCCATTTTGGAATCCTACGTCTATTATGGAACATTTCAGGATGAAACCCTTGATGAAGTTTTAAAATTGATTAAAATGACAGCACCCATAAAGTACCGGGATTTTGGTCGGGTGCAGAATCCTGACGGTACTTTTGGTAAAAGAAGGATAGAGCTTTTCTATCGGAAACCCTAATAAAAGTAACCTGATTACTAACCAAAAAACTTTGCCTATGACATGAACAATTAAAGTAAAGAAAAAGGAAAGCGCGGCAACGCTTTCCTTTGATTCAGTCAGTGTGCCTAGAGAAAATTCCATTAGGTTTTAACCAACTAAATCACACAAATTTATGAAAAAAAACCTTTTTCATGCAGGAGGTAATTTACCAAACCTGTTGTCCCGGAAAATCCTTATTTATATGAGAAATGTACTCATCTTGCTGTTTATTACAGCATTCAATGTATTTGCCGATGATTCGTATTCACAGAATGCAAAAGTGAATCTTGACCTGAAGAATGTGCCGGTTGCAAAGGTGCTTTCTGCCATTGAGGAACAGAGTGAATTTTATTTTCTGTTCAATGCCCGGCTTGTTGATGTGGAACGCAATGTTTCGGTGAAAGCTGAGAATGCGAAAATATCAGATATTCTCAGTACGGTTTTCAGGAATGATAATGTGGATTATTTTGTTTACGGTCGACAGATTATTCTGTCACCTAAAAATCTGAATGAAGGGAAAAACCTTTTTCAGCAAAAAATGATTTCCGGTACTGTTACAGATGCTGCATCCGGAGAACCTTTACCGGGTGTTAATATTGTGGTGAAAGGTACTACCCAGGGTGTCATTTCTGATATGAACGGCAAATATAGTATTACTGTTAGTTCATCAAATGCTGTTCTTGTATTTTCATTTATAGGTTATGTTACACAGGAAGTGCCGGTTACAGGGGAAAACATCCTGAATGTTGCTCTGGTGCAGGAGATAAAGGAGCTTGACGAAGTGGTAGTAGTGGGGTATGGAACGCAAAAACGATCGGATATTACCGGCTCAGTTGCATCGGTTTCTAAAGAGAGATTATCAAGCATACCTGTTACGAATTTTATGCATGCTATCCAGGGTTCCACTGCGGGTTTGCTGGTTACACAGACTTCCTCAGTTCCTGGAAGTTCAGGTGTAATGCAAGTACGGGGGGTTAATTCCATTAATGCCAATACAAGCCCTTTTATTGTACTTGACGGAATTCCATTTTTTGGATCGACGAATGATATAAATACGAATGACATCGAGTCCATTGAAATTCTGAAAGATGCTTCGGCGGTTGCCATTTATGGAACACGCGGTGCTAACGGGGTTATCCTGATCACGACCAAGAGAGGACCTAAATCACAGGGCAAACCGGTAATCAATTATCATACGAATATGGGGATCGAACAAATGGCGCATATTTTAAAACCTATGTCACCGGAAGCCTATGTTAAGAAATATGCTGATTATATGGAGCAGAACGGGATGACTCAAACAATGATTCTTCCTAATTCCTCTGAAGTTGACAACTACAATGCTGGTATTACTACTGATTGGTTGGACGAGATTACCCAGCCCGGAAGATTTCAGGAACATAATATCAGTATTTCAGGTGGAACTGAGCACATTCAATATTATGTTTCCGGAAGCCACCTCGACCAGGATGGCGTAGTGAAGGGATATCAGTATAAAAGAACAAGCTTTCGATCCAATCTGGATGCAAAAATAAC
>CAZIRN010000184.1:0-5067 GCA_964541495.1 uncultured Rikenella sp.
CTCCACGCATCTCAGGGCCGTATGAAGGCATCCAGCTAACCTCCATATCCTGCATAAGCGCAGCATAAGCCATTATCTTTCCCATCGAAAGTACGCCCTGTCCTCCGAAACCTGCAATTATAATCTCTTCAGTCATTGTAATTTATTGTTATAATTATTCGCCTTCATTGTCTTTTGTTTTTGTAATATCCTCTTTAGGTACTTTCAAATCACCCGGAGGATAAAAAGGAAACATATTTTCTTCCATCCATTTGTTGGATTCCACTGGTGTCATTCTCCATCCTGACGGACAGTTGGAAACAATTTCAATAAAACATGTGCCCATGTTTTTTTTCTGATATTCAACTGCTTTTTTGATTGCTTTTTTTGTTTTCCTCACAGTAGCAGGAGTATGGACACTCTGGCGTGTAACATAGCATGTACCTGGCAATAAAGCCACCAGTTCAGTCAGCTTAACAGGATTCCCCATTGTTTTAACATCTCTCCCGTAAGGAGAGGTTGTGGTCTTCATTCCCGGTATCGTAGTCGGAGCCATTTGTCCACCGGTCATTCCATAGATGCCGTTATTAATAAAAATTATCAGAATATTTTCACCTCTGTTGCAGGCGTGGATAGATTCGGATGTTCCTATTGCCGCCAGGTCGCCGTCGCCCTGATAAGTAAATACAAATTTTTCGGGAAACAGTCGTTTTATAGCTGTCGCGACAGCAGGCGCACGGCCGTGTGCTGCCTCCAGTATATCAATATCTATAAAATCGTACATAAGAACAGAACATCCTACAGGGCAAACTCCGATAGTCTCGCTCTGCAGACCTTCTTCTTCCAGCACTTCGGCCAGTATTCTGTGAGCCGTGCCATGTCCGCATCCCGGACAGTAGGAAAACGGCTTATCAGTAAGAAGTGAAGATTTCTTATAAACCAGATTTTCGGGTTTTATTATTTCTTTTATTCCGGTTACAGTTTTCATGGCCATTACAATTTTGATTTCAGATTTTCAAGTACTTCCTCTGGTTCGGTAATAACACCTCCTACGCGGCCAAAATGGCTTACATCCGTTATACCATTTACAGCAAGCATAACATCTTCAACCATCTGTCCGGCGCTCATCTCGACCGAGATAATATGTTTCATACGACCCGAGAGTTCATTTATCCTTTTCGAAGGGAATGGATAGAGAGTTATCGGCCTTAAAAGCCCTGCCTTTATTCCTTCTGCACGTGCAAGTTGCAGCGCTTTCATGCACACTCTTGCGCTGGTGCCGTAAGCAACGAAAAGATAATCTGCATCTTCAGTCCTGACTTCCTCATATCTTACTTCATTTTTCTCAATCTGCCGGTATTTTTCCATAAGTCTCAAGACACGTCTTTCCTGGGCGTATGGGTCAAGATCGAGAGAAGTAATAATGTTTCGATTTCTTTCCGGAGGCTTGCCTGTTGTGGCCCATTCAGGAAATGTCTTTGACCTTTCCTCAGACGGCTTCAGATACACTTTCTCCATCATTTGTCCGATAGCGCCGTCGGAAAGTATCATTACCGGATTCCGGTATTTGAAAGCAAGATCGAAAGCAATTTCAACGAAATCGGCCATTTCCTGTACCGATGCAGGGGCAAGCACAATGAGATGATAATCGCCGTGTCCGCCGCCTTTACAAGCCTGAAAATAATCCGACTGAGCAGGTTGTATGGTGCCAAGTCCGGGCCCTCCTCTTACAACGTTTACTATCAGGCATGGAAGCTCTGCGCCTGCTATGTATGAAATGCCTTCCTGAAAGAGGCTTATCCCCGGAGAAGACGATGAAGTCATTACCTTCTTTCCGCATCCCGCTCCCCCGTAAACCGCGTTGATAGCCGCCAGTTCGCTCTCGACCTGAAGAACAACCATACCGGTGGTTTTACCCGGGTCCGCTGCCATAAGATATTCGAGTACTTCACTCTGTGGTGTGATAGGATATCCGAAATAGGCATCAACGCCGGCTCTTATTGCTGCCTCGGCTAATGCCTCGTTCCCCTTCATCAGTCTAAGTTCGTTTTCCATCTTTTTTAAATTTTCATTTTATATACTGTGATAACGCCGTCGGGACAAACTATTGCACAGTTTGCACAGCCATTGCAAAGGTCCGGAATTGCAGGGTATGCATAATTATAGCCCTTGCTGTTTACTTCCGGCGACAGAGCAATTACTTTTGTGGGGCAGGTGTAAATGCATAATTCACACCCTTTGCAATGTTCAACGTCAATCACAATACTTCCTTTAATTTTTGCCATATTTATTATTTTAATTATTTACCGGATGGTCGGTATGAAATTTCACAAGCCGTTGCCCAAGTTCACTAAGCTGACCGGGTGTTACACTCGATACGCAAACACGAAGCCCTTCAGTTCTCTCACTTCCTGTAATTACCAGTGAGATTGCACTTATGCCATAGCAAAGAAGTTCCTCGAGCAATTTCCCGGATGTCATCCCCTGGTATGAAACCGTAAAATAAAAACCGTCGGCAATGAGTCCGTCAACGTCCCTGTCATAAACTATTTCGAAATCGTTCGACAGGAACAGCTTCTTCATGATTCCTGCTCTCGCCCCATATTCTTTTACATCGTCGATATATTTATAATCCCCGTCGTTTACTGCTTTCAATAATGCCGCAAGACCATATTGAACCGAATGTGTCACACCGGCAGAAAGGCTGTACAGGGCACCATAAATGAGGGCATGCCCGAAACTGTCGGATGAATAATATCTGAGCAAATCGGGATAACGGCGCGAAAAAAGATGATCGGATATTCCCATTATACCTATACGCTGACCAGCATAACTGAATATTTTTGAGCTCGAAACCAAAATTATGTAGTCCTTTGAATAATGAGCCACCGTAGGCTGGTAAGGCGGCTTGCCGGGAACAGAATAATCCTTCCTGAAATCCATGCCGAAATATGCCAGATCCTCTATAACAATAACATCATACTTATCGGAAAGCTCTCCTATAATCTGCAACTCCTCCTCAGTAAAACATATCCACGACGGATTATTCGGATTTGAATAAAGAATAGAGGAAATTTTACCTCCTGCCATGTATGATTCGAGCTTTTCTTTAAGCTTTTTTCCCCTGAAATTATAAACATCGAAAGAGTAATAATCATGCCCGAGCATCCTCACCTGCTGTTTATGAACAGGAAATCCCGGGTCGAGAAACAGCGTCCCTTCCTTTGTCCTGTCGTTCCGGTTGGCAACCAGAAAACAAAGCATACTGCCCATCAACGAGCCAACAGCAGGTATGCAACCTTCAGCGCTAACGTCAATATCTAAAAATAATTTAAAGAACCTCGATGCTTCTTCTTTCAGAATTTTTACTCCTTCAATATCAGGATATGAAGCAACAACCCCTTTTTTCAGGGCTTCAATTTCAGCGTTAATGCCTATATCAGGCGGAGGTATCCCGGGCTCACCAATTTCCATCCTTATGAACTCCACACCTGAAGTTTTCTCTATTTGATTAACAAGCTTTACAATCTCCCTGATGCTGGATTTGCTAATATCTTCAATTCCGGTTTCCTTAAGCATCCTTCTTACTACCAGAGGATCAATAAGTGTTTGCCTTATTTTGTTTTCTTCCTCCGACATTTTTTCGGGATAAAATTTAAAAATAAATACTTTATTTTTTAAAAAAGCTGACTATTATCAATTTTAATTATTCCAATTAAATCTGAATATACTATTATGCAGTTTTTATAGTAAGGTATGTCCGCTATTTATCCGAACATTCATTTAATATTTAACCCGAAACACTGAAGTTTGTTTAATACAAACTACACCAATTTCGGTATTATACGAGTATATTAGTGATTTACAATTGATTAATTACATTACCCTCTTTAAATAACCCGTCGAATATAGTAAAATTAATCATTAGGAAGAAAAATAGTTGACCACTATATAGGAGATGGGGAGAAAACGTCTATTTGTTTTAGTTTGCCTTATTAATACGGTTAAAATAATGTTTCGAGTCGCCCCATTCGTCATGAACCACTTCCATGCCGGCAAAGGTGCTTCCGGTTTTCAGGGCGTTCTGACACTCCAGACTATCCTCTTCAGTTAAAGGTTTATTTTCATATAGTTTATAACTGCCTCTGTATTTTACCGGAGTGATATTGGGCATTACAATGTTTGCTCCTATTTTTATTGCTTTTCCCCTTCCTGAAGGTTCTATGGCCTGAAGGGCAGTAGCGGCGACAATATTAATGTCCTTCATCATAATTCTGAGAACGGCAATCATTTTAAGTGTAAGGTCGAGTCTTTCTTCGGGAGGAAGCAGTAAACCCAAATATTTCATAAATGGTGTGTCGGGATGTTCGATGTAAGGGCCCATGCCGCACATATCAATATCTAATTCCTTCATAAACAGCAAATCAGATGCAAGATCCTTAATTGTTTGAAAAGGCAGGCCAATCATAACGCCGGTACCCGTCTGGTAGCCAATATCCTGGAGCGATTTAAGGCAAGCAAGTCGCCTGTCGAAATTATGTTTTCCATCATCGAGATGTATCTTTTCGTAAAGTTCCTTTTCGGATGCTTCAATCCTCAGGAGATAACGATGTGCACCTGCATCGAACCACTTTTTGTAAACCTCAGGTTTTTGTTCTCCCACAGAAAGAGTTATTCCAAGTCGCCCGCCTGACATCCTATTGATATTTTCCAGCAGCCTCGTTATCCTTTCTGTGAAAGCCTCGCTTTCAACTTCTCCGGATTGCAGTGCTATCGAACCGTAATGATTTTCGAGCGCAAATTTTGCGGCATCAAGTATCTCATCATCCGAAAGAGTATATCTTGTAATGTTTTTATTTCCCCTCCTTATCCCGCAGTAAAGACAATTTTTGCTACAGACATTTGAAAATTCAATAAGGCCTCTGAACCATACTTTATTGCCGATATACCTTTCCCTTATTTCAGCAGATTTTCTGAAAAGCATCGCTTCCTCCTCTCCTTCTGTTCCGAGCAATGCAGTAATATCTTCTTTTGAAAGCTCTTCCTTACGAAGTATATCATCAATAGCCTGATTCATGTTTGGAAGAT
>CAZIRN010000185.1:0-5066 GCA_964541495.1 uncultured Rikenella sp.
AAGCCTGCCACCCACCAGATAATCATCTTGAATTCAGGCATTTTGATTGAAAAAATTGCATAATAATTATTCAAAGGTATCCACTCATAGAAAAGAACCAGAAGTGGGAGCATTGCAGTAAGGAAAGCAACAAGCAGGTTACCTGTAAGGAACTGTCTTTTATAAGTGGCCGAGTAAAAATAAAACAAGCCTGTAACAAGAAGAAACATTACGCCTGAAAGCGTATAGCCGATTTTCCATGATACATAAAAACCAAGAGCCACACCAGAAAAATTTATTATGCTATGCCACATGATAGCCTTTCTGCGCGAAATTGCAGTTCCAACTATAACTTTGCCTTTGTTTATCAGGTCGGTTTTGACATCGAAATAATCGTTAATAATATAACCTCCTGCAGTAATCATCATTGTTGCCAATACAAGGAGCACAAAATCGTACCATTGAAACTGCAGTCTCATTGTCTGTTCATTTCCGGCTATAGACAGCAGTGTAACATCAATTTTGCCAAGGATGGGGCTTATAATGGCGTATCTCATCAGTATCATTGTGAGCGCTACAATAAGAAGATTTTGCCACCGTATAAGTTTCAAAAAATCCTTCATATACTCACCATGTATAGGTATCGGAGTTCATCCATTTATTATGTAATCTGAGAACCTGCTCAATAATATCTCTAACGCATCCTTCGCCCCCTTTCTTATCGGATATATAAACCGCCAGTTTTCGCACCTCATTGTCGGCGTCGGCCGGGCAAACAGGTACTCCGGCTTCTTTCATAACTTCAATGTCGGGGATGTCGTCTCCCACGTAAACAACTTCGTTAGCCGAAAGCCCCGATTTTTTCAAAAAATCTCTAAAGCAGTTTATCTTCACAGCACTGTTCAGATAAATATCTTTAACGCCAAGCTGATTAAGCCTCTTCCGGTATTCTTTGCATGTAGCGCCGGAAATAACAGCTACCTTATAATTCTTTTTAACTGCAAGCTGAATCGCATATCCATCCCTGATATTAACGGTACGATCAGGTATTCCCGATTTATCCAGATTTATAGTTTGTAATGACAGAACACCGTCAATGTCGAAAATAAAACCTTTAATATTGTTCAGCTTCTCTTTGAAATTATTCATCTTTTTATGTAATATTCTGTTATGGAATTTGAAATCATTTCATATATTTTTCTGATTTCCGGCGAGAAAGATAATAAATCCAAGTGTTTTAGTATAGTTTCAGTATCATTTCTAACTGCAGGGCCTGTCTGGGCAAGCTCAGGATCGGTTTCGAGGGCTTTGTTTACGGTCTCTTTTATCAACGGGGCCAGAGTATCGAAAGGAAAAGAAGCTTCGTTACATATTTTTTTTGATAACAGGAGCATATAATTGCTGAAGTTGGAAGCGAATACCGCTGCAATGTGAAGCATTCTTCTCTGTGAGGCATCCGATTCATAAATTCTATCCGATATCGAACCTGCAATCGTTTTAAGTGTATCCCCTGTAATTTTATCCGAAGCCTCGATAAACAAAGGCACTTCCTTGAAGTTTATATTCCTTTCTTTCGAAAAGGTTTGAAGAGGATAGAGCACACCCTTGCGAAGGATGTTGGAGGAAAATACTTCTATTCCGAAACTGCCTGCAGTGTGGGTTACGATTGTATTTTCACTACATTTGATTCTGCTTAAGATATCAGAGAGGACGTTATCGGGAACGCATAAAAATATTATATCTGTGGGCTTTTCAAAGTTCAAATTATTTATCCATTCTGCGCCGTATTTTGTAGCCAGTGCAGAACCGTTTTCCTTTCCTTTCGATGAAATCTGTATTATCCTGTGTCCTTTCTTAAAAAATTCAGTACAAAGTGCTTCTCCGACACGTCCAGCTCCGACAAAAGAAATGTTGTACCGTTTCATGTGAATTTTTCTGAAAGATACAAATTTAAGAAGGAAATGTGCAGCAGAGACTGCCTGAAACCGTTATTTTTTACTGTAGCTGTCTTCCTTTATTGAAGTTACAATAACCTGATATACAGGTGGAATATAATAGTAATAATTACCGCTCTGGTAAAGGTAGTTACATTCATAAAAGACATCCCCGCTTATCAGAAGATATTCACTCGTATTAAGCTTCTTGATTGAATCCATCCACTGGCTTGGATTGCAGAAATAATAAGTAGCGCCTGTGGACAAAGCCGGATAGAACACTATGGTATTGCTGGCTTCATTATACTGAATTAATGCCTGTGCGTTGGTAAGTGTAAAGATTACATCTTTTCCGCATCCGCATTTGGGTTGTTTCTTACATTCAGAATTGAAAATCAATAAAACCAGAATAGAAGCAAAAGGTAGTATTTTATTTATCAGTTTTGATTTCATGGAATAGCCGGCCATTATTCTATTAAACTGTAAAGTTAAGTATTTATTATTGAAAACACAGATAAAGCCTTCCTGTCCGGAAGAAAGCTTTATCTGTGTTAGATATTTTTCAAGCCTGTGCGGCAGGGCCTCCGAAAGAAACGGGCATAACAGGTCCTGTTTCTTTAACCTCCTTTATTTTTCCATGCACAGCCTCGTATTTTGCTATATTATCTTCGAGAGCTGCTGCAAGTCTCTTGGTATGTTCAGGCGTAAGAATAATTCTCGATTTTACCTGTGCTTTCGGCACTCCGGGCATAAGTCTGATAAAATCAATAATAAATTCTGAAGAAGAATGTGTTATAACTGCCAGGTTCGAATAAATGCCCTGGGCCACTTCATCATTAAGTTCAATGCTTATCTGATTTTGCTGTTTCTGGTCCGACATAATTTTAAATTTTTATTTGTTATCCTCAGCCGGTTCGAGTTGTGATTCTTTGATACCTGCAAGTTTTTCGAGCTCTTCAATGGAACCGACTATTATACTCTGATATTCTCTTACACCTGTGCCTGCAGGGATGAGATGTCCGACAATTACATTCTCTTTCAGTCCTTCGAGTTTATCAACTTTACCGAGAATTGCTGCTTCATTAAGCACTTTTGTTGTTTCCTGGAAAGAAGCTGCAGAGAAGAAGCTGTTTGTCTGAAGTGCTGCTCTTGTGATTCCCTGAAGAACCTGGCATGAAGTGGCAGGGATGGCGTCCCTTGCTTCAACCGTTTTAAGGTCACGCCTTTTAAGCAAAGAATTTTCATCGCGCAGCTTGCGTGCCGTAATAATCATTCCAGGTCTCAATGTTTGTGAATCACCTGCATCCACAACAACTTTCTTACCATATATCCAGTCATTTTCATCCATGAATTCAAGCTTATCAACAATCTGTTTTTCAAGGAATTTAGTGTCGCCCGGGTCAATGATTTCAACTTTACGCATCATTTGGCGTACGATTATTTCAAAGTGTTTATCATTAATTTTAACACCCTGCATACGGTAAACTTCCTGTATCTCATTTACTATGTACTCCTGAACTTTTGTTGGGCCTTTTATTGCAAGGATGTCCGACGGGGTAATAGCTCCGTCGGAAAGAGGTGTGCCAGCGCGGACATAGTCGTTCTCCTGCACAAGTATTTGTTTCGACAGAGGCACAAGGTACTTTTTCATCTCGCCCGATTTCGATTTGATAGTTATTTCCCTGTTGCCTCTTTTAATTTTACCGAACAATACTTCACCATCAATTTCTGAAACTATTGCGGGATTGGACGGATTACGTGCTTCAAACAACTCCGTAACTCTTGGAAGACCTCCGGTTATATCGCCCGATTTGCCTACAGCCCTTGGTATTTTTGCAATTATATCTCCTGCTTCGACCATCTTGTTGACATCCGTTGCCAGGTGTGCGCCAACTGGAAGATTGTATTCTTTAAGAACCTCTTCCTTGTTGTCGAGGATTCGGATTGCCGGGTTTTTGGTTTTATCCCTGCTTTCGATTATAACTTTTTCCCTGAATCCTGTTTGTTCGTCCGATTCCTCCCGGTAAGTAACGCCTTCAATCAGATAGTCAAAGGCAACTTTCCCTGACACTTCTGATATAATAACAGCATTAAACGGATCCCATTCGCAAATCAAGGTGCCTTTTTCAACTTCCTGCCCTGGTTTTATATATAGCTTAGATCCATAAGGAATAGAATGTGTTGTAAGTGCTATACCGGTTTTTTTGTCCACTATTCTCAGTTCTGCAAGACGGCCAATTACAATGTCAATATTTCCTTTTTCAGGGTCTTTCTTTGAAACTGTTTTTAATTCGTCAATTTCAGCAATTCCGCTGTAGCGTGCAACGAGGCTTGATTCGGATGTAATATTCAAAGCTGTACCTCCGACGTGGAATGTACGCAAAGTAAGCTGTGTTCCTGGTTCGCCTATACTCTGGGCAGCAATCACTCCTACTGCTTCGCCTCTCTGCACCATGTGCCCGGTAGAAAGGTTACGTCCATAGCATTTTGCACAAACACCTTTTTTTGACTCACATGTAAGCACTGACCTTATTTCTACCTGTTCAATAGGCGAATCTTCGATAGCTTTTGCAATATCTTCGGTTATTTCCTCGCCTGCTGCAATAATCATGTCGCCTGTAAGCGGATTGAATACGTCATGAACAACAGTACGACCAAGTATTCTTTCATAGAGTGTTTCAACAACTTCCTCGTTCTTTTTGATAGCCGTTGCAACCAGTCCCCTAAGAGTACCGCAGTCTTCCTCGTTGATAATGACATCAACGGCAACGGTAAAAACGGCGGCGACGAAGACGATCACGATCCCGAAGAGGTCGTAACTCAAGCTTTTGACCTTGCTCTTTACAAAAAACTTGCTCCTAATCAACCGCAATTCATCAAACCGGGTGAAAACGTTAACTTCAGAATCACCGTCGTTAACCAAGGTACCATTGCTGCTGATAACATTCAGCTTACTGACTACATCCCGGCTGAAATGACCCTTAACGATGCATCATGGACAGTTGCTGTCGCTGGCAAAACTACCAAAATGCTTTCCATCGCTAACGGACTAATCCCTGCCGGTGGACTACAACCTGGTGACAGCGTTTTTGTAAACATCACTCTTAAAGCCAACTCTCCTCTGGCTGCTAACCTTAAAATCACCAACTGGGC
>CAZIRN010000186.1:0-5006 GCA_964541495.1 uncultured Rikenella sp.
GTTTCTGGCGATATAGGCTTTGAGTTGAATCTCTATGACTTTGCCTGAAATTTTTAAACCTTTTTCGTCTTTTTTGATGCCTTTGGATTCGGCATATTGAACGAACTTCGGCAGGAGGTTTTGTTTATCGAGATATTTTTCAAGTTCATACGGGTCAGAAAACGCCTTGAGAATATTCCTGTTGTTTTCGGTGTAGTCGAGAGCAAATCTGTAAATCAGCGACTCTCTCACAGCGACGAAATATGGCGATATCCCTGAAGTGTCGAGCGGAACAAAAATATCGGGAATAATACCGCCTTCGCCGTACAATTTTCTTCCGCCTGCTGTCGTGAATTCAGGCAGATTTTTAAGACTGCTGCTGTCCTGAACAAACAGTTCTGAGCTGTTGAGGCGTTCAATAAATTCCTCGTAATACTTTTCGCTTCCCTGATTATAGGGTTTCTGGATTGACCTGCCAGAAGGAGTGTAATATCTTGCAACAGTCAGTCTCAGTCCCGAACCGTCTGAAAAGACAAATGGTTCCTGAACAAGACCTTTACCGAAGGACCTTCTTCCGATTATGGTTCCCCTGTCGTTATCCTGTATGGCGCCGGCAAGAATCTCACTTGCCGAGGCAGTATATTCGTCTATCAGCAATACGAGGTCGCCTTTTTCGAACAGGCCGTCGCCTGTCGATCTTGCCTCGGTCTTTGGAAATGCCCTTCCCTGGGTGTAAACAATCAGTTTTCCCTTTTCAATAAATTGATTTGCAATTCGTATTGCCGTTTCCATCACCCCACCCGGATTGCCTCTGAGATCAACTATCAGGCTGTTCATCCCTTTTTCTTTCAGGCTTTTTAAGCCTGTCATGAATTCATCGTAAGTGGTAACGGCAAAATTATTTATTTTGATAAAGCCGGTTGTTTCATTGACCATGTATGCAATATCAATTGTGTGAAGAGGAATTTTTCCTCGTGTTATTTCAAAGGTCAGCAGGTCATTTGCGCCTTTACGCAGGATTTTCAGTTTAACCACTGTCCCCCTTGGCCCCTTGAGCATTGCCATTGCAGCTTCGTCGCTAATACCTTTGCCTGCAACAAGTGAGTCGTTCACATAAATAATTTTATCTCCTGGCATCAGCCCTGCTTTTTCGGATGGTCCTCCCGGAATTGTGCCGATGACAAGTATTGTGTCAGTAAGAAGATTGAATGTGATGCCTATACCGTCGAAATTACCCTGCAGGGGCTCATTTGCCCTTTTAAGGTCTTTAGCACGTATATATGTCGAATGTGGATCGAGTTTTTTAAGAATTGCCAGGATACCAGTTTCTTCAAGGTTATTAATATCAACCGAATCAACATATCTTGATTGTATGATATTCAGCATTGTAGGAATCTTATCATTTTTTGTTCTTATGCTTGATTTTGAAATTCTGCTGTCATTTCCCGGCAGAAAAATTCCTGCAATCAATCCGGCGCAAACTGATACTGCAATAATTAATGGAATGTAAATATTGCGTATTGAATTATTGTACTTCATAAGTATTGTTTTCAAGATCAATATAAACCACTTCTATGCCTGCCCGTTTAAGAAGATGGATTCCTTCGGGGCTGTGATATTTTTCGCAGCAGACTACTCTTTTTATGCCCGATTGTATGATAAGTTTGGCACATTCCATACACGGAGAACTGGTTACATAAAGCGTCGAATTCTCGCTCGAATTGTTCGATTTTGCAACTTTGGTAATAGCATTGGCTTCGGCATGAAGCACATAAGGTTTCGTAACGCCGTTCTCGTCTTCACATACGTTCTCGAAACCTGAAGGCGTGCCATTATATCCGTCCGATATAATCATTTTGTCCTTAACAATAAGAGCACCCACCTGCCTCCGTTTGCAGTAGGAATTCCTTGCCCATACCAGAGCCATTTCAAGATACCTCCTGTCAAAAGCAATCTGCTTTTCACCATAAGGCTTCAGAATAGAAACGTCAGACATAATTTTTATCCAGAAAGTTCTGTAAAAAGCGGTTAAAGTTACAAATTTTTATGGCTGAAATTTATAATTTTATAAGTTCTGAATTTTTATGGAAATATTTGGAAATAAAGTAATAAATTTTTACAGAAACCTGGATTTCAAAGGAAATTTGCCGGACGGTATTTCCCTTATGAATCCGTTCAGGAACAATCAGGAGATAATCAGGATAATATCTGAGTTTTATGAAAGATTTTTCAACGACAATAATTCCAGATATATAATCCTTGGCATTAATCCAGGGCGATTCGGAGCAGGAACGACAGGAATAAATTTTACCGATACAATAAGACTTTTTCAGCATTGCGGGATAAGAGTTAACGGGTTCGAAACCCGTGAACTATCATCCGAATTCATATATAAGATGATCGAACTATATGGAGGAGTAAAGAAATTCTATTCAAAATTTTATATAAGCGCAGTTTGTCCGCTCGGTTTCGTTTCTGCGACTTCTTCGGGAAAGGTGAAAAACTATAATTATTATGATAGCAGGGAATTGATTGATTCGGTATATGATTTTATTGTTGAAAGCATTGAAAATCAGTTGGCTTTCGGAATAAATAGAGAAGTATGCATTTGTCTGGGCACGGGCAAAAATTTTAATTTTCTTTCGGAATTAAACAAAAAATATGGATTCTTTCAGGAAATAATACCTCTCGAGCATCCGAGGTTTATAATGCAGTACAGGAGGAAGGAGACGCAGAACTATATTGATAGGTATATTGATAAGCTTTCGGAGCTGGAGTAAGTTCTATAATAGAGAAAAGGAGAAAGGGAGAAGAGGAGAGGGGGAGATAAGGAGAAAAGGAGGCAGTTCGGATTATATGAAAAAAGTGAAAAAGGAATTTCAGGTGTTTGTTAAACCTGTGGGAGCAAGATGCAACCTGCGGTGCAGATATTGTTATTACATTGATAAGGAAAGACTTATATCTGAAAATAAAATACGTTTAATGTCTGATGAAATACTTGAAAAATACATTGTACAACATTTTGAGGCAAGTGAAGGACCGGAAGTCTTCTTTTCATGGCATGGGGGAGAACCGACTCTGGCCGGTATAGATTTTTACAGGAGAGCGCTCGTCTTCCAGAAAAAGCATAAACCGTCTTCTTTCACAGTATATAACGGAATACAGACAAACGCAACTTTAATTGACGAGGAGTGGTGTAATTTCCTGGCAGATAATAATTTTTATGCAGGGGTAAGCATTGACGGATTCAGGGAATTGCATGACATATTCAGGACTTACCATGATGGAAAGCCTTCTTTTCAGGAGACCGTTAACGGATATAAGCTGTTAAGGAAGTTTGATGTAAGAACTGAAATACTATGCGTGGTCAATTCTGTTAATGTTGAGAAACCGCTGGAAGTTTACAGGTTTCTTAAAGAACTGGGTACTCAGTTTATTACATTTTTGCCTCTGGTGATAAAGGATCTGTCAAAGAAGGAAAAAGTTTCGGAAATATCCGTGCCTTCAGAAAAATTCGGGGATTTTTTGTGCAAAATTTTTGATGAATGGGTAGCAAAGGATATTGGCAAAATAAAGATTCAGCTATTTGAAGAGGCAATACGTCCGGCTTTTAATCAGGAACATACTTTGTGTATTTTTAAAAAAATCTGCGGTGGAGTCCCGGTTATCGAATTCAACGGAGATTTTTACTCATGCGACCATTATGTTGACAATGAACATCTTATAGGAAATATTAATTCCTCATCTCTTGAGCGGATGTTAGCTTCTGAAAAACAGTTGCATTTTGGCCTTGCAAAGCTTGAATCATTACCTCGATACTGTCTTGAATGTGAAGTCAGAGACATGTGCAACGGAGAGTGTCTGAAGAACAGGTTTAACAATACTCCTTCGGGCGAGCCCGGATTGAATTATCTCTGCAATGGTTATAAAATATTCTTCAATCATATTAAGCCTTTTGTGCAGGACGTAAGTGCCGAATGGCATCGCCGGAACAAAAAAACTATGTGATTTTTTCCCTGAAGAAATCAACGGTTCTCTTCCATGCTAGTTTGGCGGCCTCCTCATTATATCTTTGTGGATTGGTGTCGTTATTAAATGCATGTTGTGTCCCGGCATAAATGAATATCCTGTATTCTATATTTGCTTTTTTCAGTGCTTCTTCGAAAGTCTGAATACCTGCATTGATTCCCGGATCGTTTTCAGCATAGTGTGCCAATATAGCTGCTTTGATTTTGGGAACATCCTCAACTGCCGGCTGACGTCCGTAGTAAGGAACGGCAGCTTTCAGGGTAGGCGCATTTACAGCTACCTGGTTGGTCATGGCCCCTCCCCAGCAGAACCCGGTACAGCCAACTTTACCGTTTGAGTTGGGATGCGTTTCGAGATATTTCACTGCTGCAGTAAAGTTTTTGACCGTCTCATCATTGTCGAGCTTCTTAAAGAGCTCTCCCACATTGCTTATGTCTTCAGGTGTTCCGCCAAATGGAGAAAGTGCATCGGGGGCAAGTGAAAGGAATCCCTCTTTTGCCATGCGCCTGGTTACGTCCTGAATATGAGGTACAAGTCCACGATTTTCATGAATAACTATAACAGCAGGATATTTTTTATTTTCTGCCGGCCGGGCGAGATATGCTCTCATATCACATGTTGCCCCCGGATATTTGATGAACTCCGTTATAAGGCCGGGATAATCTTGCAATTCTTCAGGACTAAAAAGCTCTTCTCCAAAGGAGGGAAGTATAGCCATTGCTGCAGCTGAACCACCTGCATATATTGTCAGTTTCTTCAGGAAATCGCGTCGGGATAAACCACCTTTCCTGTATTCATCAAAAAGTTCATTTATTCTTTTGTCCATATAACATTGATTTTATCGTAATGATAACAATAATTTTTCACTTAAAAAAATTTACACATTGCTGTTGAAATTTAACCTGATAGATACCTGAAGTAGGCTTTGTAACTGGTTTTCATGAGTACCCGGAGTGGGACTTGAACCCACACAGCATTGCTGCCACTGGTGTTTGAGA
>CAZIRN010000187.1:0-4986 GCA_964541495.1 uncultured Rikenella sp.
AGGGTTTAGTTCTCCTCCCATCATTAAAACCATTGCAAAAAGGCCTTCATCCACCTGCTTCGTATTCTGAGTCTTTCTCACTTCGGCTGTCTCGCGTGATGTCGAGCCATAGCCATCGGTCCACCAGTCGAGCCATGCATTACGATGAACAGGAAGTTTGTCTGCATAATTTTTTTCAACATATTGCATAAACTCATTGGCAATAGCAAGCCTCAATCTGGGATATTCATATTTTGCATTCCATTGTTTTACAAGTTCGCATGCTGCTGTTGAAGGCGGTGCATTGTCAGTCAGGTAACCTGAAAATTGAATACCGATGCGGTCAAAAGGGTAGCCTCTGTTATCGAGATCAGCAATATGCCATAACATATTTTCGGGCTTCAGAGCTTTGCTCTCGATGCCAAAATTATTTCCTGTCATATAGTGATCAGCACGAAATGCAAGGATTCTTGCTCCTGAAGGAGATTCCCACCAGAAAACAGTGGGTTTGTCGAATGGGAGTATGGAACGTGTCATATTAATGCCCATTATAAGATATTTGACGCCGGTATTTTGAAAATAATCGGGCATGCACCATGCTATACCGTTTACATCATTTTGCATGGCAGTAGTGACAGGAATGTTCAATTTTTCAAATTCTTTCAACGGCTGTAAAAAGTCATACATGAGGTCTTCATCCGATATCTCTGCCATATTTGCATACATGCCTGTAACTTCAATTCTGCCTTCTGCTATTCTCTTTCTTAACCTTTCGATTTGAGAGGAAGGTCTCGATCTTAAATATTCTCTTGTTACCCATGCGGATTCACAAGTCCAGCGGAATTTAGCATCGTCAGGATAATTATCCGTTTTATCGCAATAATCGAGTGCATAATCAATATAGCGCATATGTTCTGCAAGTATTTCAGACTGAGGGCGTGTATATCCGATGTCTGTATGTGAATGCTGGACAAAATAGATTTCCCATTTTTTTGGAGGAACAAGCGTGAAAGGATATTTAACTGGCGCCTGATCATTTATCTTCGCTGTAATTGTTATTTTTGATGGACGTTTAACTTCAGGAAATGTGAGAAGGAATCTGTTATTCCCTTTAATAAGATTTGCTTTAAGGATTTCTTTTTCATTTTGTGAAAAAACAATTTTCCCCGGGGTTTCAGACCTATAACTTGCCACAACCTGCTGGTAAGATTTGCCGGCTTCTTTAAAAAGAACGGGAGCATTCAGAAATTCAATTTTTTGTGAACTTGTAACCTGAGCTGTTGAATGCCATGTTAAGGATAATATCATTAATAAGGCAAAGGCGTTTTTAATAATTCCTTTCATCGTTTGCATTTTTGATTTTCATAAACAAATTAACTCGTATTATAAAATATAAAAATATGAAAAAAGCTGCCTCATAAAACAAATGAGGCAGCTTTTTTCTTAAAACTAATTTATGAGATTACAGCCAGGTGTGCATACATATTACCAATTCTGTATTCAAATGTTACTGAAACTCCAGGTGTAACTGATGTTACTTTTATCATCCCATAAATAACATTTTCCGGGTTAGGACCATTAACAATTTGAAAGATATAAACTCCTTCTCCGACAATCGGATCTGCAGTAGTTGTCGGTGTACCTGCATTAAATGCGGCAATTGCATTGGTTGAGTTATTTGCAGAGTACATTGCAACAGTAGATGGAACAAACTTAATAGTATTGCCTGCAGCTAACCAGGCAGAACCGCCTTTGAGTATAAGCGATCCTGCTGAAACAGCTATTGTTGCATCTGCATTGTTTTCAGCAACAGCCTTATTTATAAGCAAGTTCCTTCCGGCAGACGATCCGCCTAATGTCAGAGTTACTCCGGTCTTCTTTAAATAGAAGTAAGGGTCACGGACAATTACCGTATAATTTAAGGTATCTTTAAAGGATCCCGATGTTGAAATAAAGGAATAATACATTGTATCTTTTCCTGCGGCAAAGTCAGTTCCTGAAATCGGAACAAGGAATTTTGAAGCATTTGGAAAGGGAGAACCCGGAACATCTATAAAAGCATCTTTTACGCCATTTTTTCTTTTAGCAATAAGAGTGCCCGTATAAGTTCCGGATTTTGGTGTTACTGTAACATTGAAGTAAGCTGTTTCATCTGTTCTTGCAACATCAACGTCTTTTCCAGCCACTCTCGGTTTAGTTGTAGCAGTGGCAGTAACCATATCAACTCTTTGTTTTGCCGATTCCGTAGCACCTGCAAATGTCACTACAACATAATCTCCTGCCTTGTTCAGTTTTGCTTCGGTACGGGTATAGTTAATAGTAGCTTTAAGGTCGCTTCCGACTGATACCGTCTTTTGTGTACCTGAAAGTGGAAGGAGCTGTGTTGTAGTCGCACCCTGTGGTATCTGTAACTGCAAACATTCAACGGTCATCTGGTCACCTGATTTTGCATTTGGCAAATAGGCAGTTACAGAGAACTGGTTATCAAGAGTGCTTATACCTGTCGTAGTGGTGCTTGAAACTGTTGTCAGGATAGCATTCCCGTTTGCATCTCTTGGGAAATCATATAAATCCTGTTCGCAACTGATGATTAAAACCAGTAGACACGAAAATAATATGATATTTTTCATTTTCATAGCTTTAGAGGTTAATAATAAATCCATTTAACTACTGGCCAATTTGTACGGGCAGCCAACTATAATTTTGTAAACATTTAGTGTTTGTGCTTATCTCATTCACTGAAACAGGTGACAATAAATGTTTTTTAGAAAATTTATAGTTGAAACTTGCAGGTTGATGACCAACAAGATTTTCGAGTGCTGTAAATGAGCCAGACCCGTCAACAAGAGCTTTTCTTGTGCGTCTTTGATCCCAGAGCATCTTGTTTTCGAATATCAATTCATAAGCGCGTTCACTCATTATATCTTTTAGAGTAAGATCAGATGCAAGAAAAGTTGAAAGTCCGGCTCTCTCTCTTACTTCATTTATTCCTTTAACTATGTCATTATCAGGAATTGACACTCCAAGTTGCCTTAAAGCCCAGTTTACTTCTGTAAGCATCAACAAAATATCTGCATATCTGTATAGATTGAAATTCAGACCTGATGATCCTGTAACTTTCATACACTGATAATCGTAATATTTATAAAGGAACGGGCATGGAAATTTTCCTGCGGGGCTTTCGTTTACGTCGTATTTTGAAGCATACGTATCACTGTAATAAAAGTAAGCTCTATCTTCTATACGTTTGTCTGCCGGATTGAATGAATTATAATAACCAAGGCTTGGAATAATTGTTCCTGTTTCTGTAGTAAGAACCGTTGTATGGCTTGAAAGTGGCACGAAACACTGAACACATCCGTTGTTAGTTGTGCCTACAAGGTACTGTACCTGGAAAATGGCACCATTTTTATTATCCATAGCAGGATCGGGCAAATCACTGAATTTTCCGATAGGATATTTTCCATACAAAAAATCGAGCTGAGTTTTAGCCTTTTGCAGAAGTTCCTTAGCACTTTGAGAATTAACAGGATATTGGGTCATAGACCATAGTCCACCGACACACCATGACTTAGTAGTATCTGTAATTACTTCCTGGTAAGGGTAACCTGACATTGTAAGATAAACATCGGCGAGAATGGCTCTTGCAACATGTTTTGTAACTCGTCCTCCTGACCGTACATCTTCAAGTTTACTTTCATTGACAGCAAATTCAAGATCAGGTACAATAATTTTGTTATAGATAGTAGCAAGTGAGCTACGCGGACGTTGGACCTGGGATAAATCCGTTATTACCTCCGTATTATATATCACGTCACCGTAATAACGTACAAGACAGAAATAGTAAAAGGCACGCAATGTACGAACCTCGCCGAGGTATTTTGATTTATCGTCGACAGACATACCTGAAATTTCAGGAATCATTTTTATTGCAAGATTGCAGTCTCTTATTCCCTGATACCAGTATCTCCATGGATAGGAAAAATAATCTTCTTCCCCATTTTCAGTATCGGTTTCATATTTAAAGAGCTTTGCTCCCATATACTGTGAATAAGCTTTCCCGGTAAAATATTCATAACCACCTACAAGATTACCACCCCATTCACTAACGCCTGCCGTCCAGTTGGCAAGGGACCTGTAAGCGCCTGTGGCAAGAGCAATTCCGGCATCGTTACTTGAGAGTTTTGATTCTGTTGTAAGAGTTCCTGTAGGTTTTTCTTCCAGAAATTTCTCGCAAGAACTCAGTATCAGAAGTAAAGCGAGAGAAAAATATATAATTGGTTTCATTTCTTTAACATTTTAGAAAATAACATTAAGTCCAAAGGTAAGTTCAGTAGGTCGTGGATACATATAGAAATCCATATTGGGAGTAAGTGAATCTCCCATATTATCATTGTCGCTACCCTCAGGATCATATCCAGTATACTTTGTAATAAGGAAGAAATTCTTGGCATTTATAAATACTCTCAACTTGTTGATTCCGATGATTTGTCTGGTAAAAGTATAACCAACAGTTGCGCCTTCACCTCTGATGTAAGAAGCATCTTCTACCCACCATGTGTCTGGATAGGTCTGGTAATAAGCTCCACCCATACCGGGACGAACCTGCCCGATCATAGTATTCTGATGATCTGGGCGCCATGCATCGAGAACCCTGTTTTTATTATTGTCCATAACTTGCCTGTCTTCGCCGGAGTGATTTGTTCTGTTCTCTTTTTTGCCACCATACGAAGCTCTGATATCAAGATTAACATCAAAATTTTTATATGTTAATGAATTCACGAAATCCAAATCCCATTTTGGGAATGTACAGCCAATAATGTCACCATCAGTATAAAAATTTATTTGTCCGTCGTTATTTGTATCTTCGTATTTTACATCACCGGGTACAAAACCATATCTGGCAGCAAGAGAAACTTCCTGTGTACTGTAAGTACCAAGACGATTAAGCCCAAATATTGTACCAATAGGTTCACCCACTCTTAATATTGTATTATAGCCACCTAC
>CAZIRN010000188.1:0-4976 GCA_964541495.1 uncultured Rikenella sp.
TCAAATATGAATTTAAAAGTAAGCCATCATTAAGGGTATAGCCTATAAATGTGCCTAATCTTGCAGCCTCATTTCCGCCGCGAATACTTATATTGTGGTTAGTGGAATTAGAAGGTGGAAATGTTAAATGTTCCCAGTTGGTATCAAACCTTGGCTTATAATAATTTCCATCGGCTCCACGTAAGGGAATTGAGTAACCACCTTGAGTGGTTTTTTCGAATAGATGTGGAAAATCTGAATAAGTTTTTCCACCTTGCCCTGCAGGAATTATTGCAGCATCCGGACATAGTAACCAGTTGGGTATAGTTGCGTACTTGTTAATGTTCATCCAAGCTTGGGTTAAAACATAAAGAAATTGTTCTGAATTATTATAAACAAAATCTTTTTGTCTCCAGCCTCTTGTATATGTACCATTATATTCAACTTGTGTTTTTCCGGTGAGTCCTCGTTTTGTGGTAATTATAATGACGCCGTTTGCTCCGCGTGCTCCATAGATAGCCGTTGCTGAAGCATCTTTTAAAACATCTATTGATTGAATATCATTAGGATTTAAAAGTGTGAGAGCGTTATCAACACCCACTATACCATCAACAACAAATAATGGAGAATTGTTTGTACTAATTGAGTTTGTACCTCGAACGCGAACAAATATACTTCCGCCACCAGGTTGTCCGCCAGCTGTTATTATTTTAACACCTGCCACCTTCCCCGATATAGCCTCGGCCACATTGAAAGCCGGTTTATCGAGAAGTTTATCAGCATTGATACTGGAAATGGAACCGGTCAGATCTCTTCTCCTCTGGGTTCCATAACCTACCACTACAATTTCCTCCAATTCGGAAACTTCAGGTTCCAGTGCAACATTAAGGGTAGTACGCCCGCCAAGTAGCACACTTTGTGTCACGTATCCAACAAATGAAAATTGAAGCGTAACTGAGGCATTCGGGACAGTGAGAGAAAAACTACCGGAGGCATCTGTCATAGTTCCTACGGTAGTTCCAGGAATAATTACGTTTACACCTGCCATTGGTGTATTGGTAGAAGCATCGGTAACGACTCCTTTTACCGTAAGTTGTTGAGTTATTACTCCAGGATCATGACTTACGTTTTTAATGTCTTCAGCAGTAACGTTTAAAAAAAAGGAAAAAAATAGAATTACTGCCATATTTAATTTTAAAGGTATTTTGTACACTCTCCAAAAGGAGAGGCAGTAGCAAAAAAATTGTTTCATAGTTTTTAGTTTATCGGTTAAGTTAGTTATTAAAAATACCTGCTTTATTAATGCAGATCCGACAGAATTGTTTAAAAAATTAAGAACAAATAAATTATGGTTCTTAAAAGAAGCCACTCATTTTATTGTTTTAGGTTAGTCTTTAGTTTTATTTTTTCATAGGCATTCTAAGTTTTAAGGTTTGACATAAATTAATTACACAATACTATATTATAAGTATGATTTTATAAAATCATTACCTCTTCAATACTTAAAGATAATAATAAAAGTTCCATTAAGAAATTAAATTTATAACAGCCTCTCCCCAATATATCCCTTCTTTATATCCCTTCTTTCCAGAAAGAACTGTGTAAATTTAATAACAAAAAAAATTATATGCAAATTTTTTTTTCTGTTATTATTATACTTCCATTTTATGCCTTAATTCTATTCAACCACCTTCCTCCTGCAGTTCCAATAGCTGGTTTCTGTTCATTCTGTTTTCAAGTATTCTAACATATTCCAGCGCCTTGCGAAGGTTGTAATCTTCGTAAGCCTTTTGCGCCCACTCAAGTGCGACATCGAGGTTCCCTTTTATTTCGGCTATTATAGCCATATTATAACATGCGCGTGCTGCAATTTTGCGTTTCGGATTTTCAGTCTCTATCTTCCATAGTTCACCGGCCTCGTCCCAATTTCCTGTTCTTGCTTTCCTCATCGCAATTTTGAAATTATTTGTACCTTTTACATAGTAATCTCTTGTGACTGTAATTTTATAAGGAATTATTCGCGAAGCATATATTTCTCCTGCCTGTTCAGCCGCTCTTTTTACTGCCTCTTTGCGATTAATAAGTGCTGCAGCCGCAGTTACCGGAGTCAAACCGGTTGCCGAAAAATTAAGATTGTGAACCATAGGAAATTCATCAATTATCATCCGGCCTGCAGGATAATATATTCTCCATGCTGTTTTAACCAGTGTCTGCATATTTGCCTGATGTTCAACCTTAGTTACAATACCGAGTATAGTTTTCGGATTATCATTCTTTATTATCTGATAATTTATTTTCGTATCGGTATCAAAAGTTTCGAGCGAAAACAATAAGTCAACTTCATTCTCTCTGCAAACACGTTCAACAACAGGCCATTCGACCGGAGGAGGGAATGTGCCCGGTAAGGTTACAGAAGCAAACTTCTCGTCAATTTTCTTTACTTCTTCGAAACGTGTATTTTCAGAAAGTCTGTCAAAAAGTCCTGTAATGCAAGCTTCTGCACCTGCCCTGTCAAGCTCAGCACCTTCAAGGGTAATTACTTTATCTATAGCATCAAGAGCTCCGGCTTCTTTTGATGCTTCGCTTCTGTCGGCAATGCCTGCACTTTTTGCTTCAGGGGGCAAAGTAACCGGAGCAGGCTCAATCACATTAAGATAAAGCTCCTGCGTCTTGCAGGAGATTATCAGTAAAAGAGAGATTAATAAAACCGGTAGCTTTTTCATTTCATAAATTTTTGATAGCAAAAAAATCAATCTCCTGCAAAAAACAGATTATCTATTCAAAAATAATCTATAACAAAATAAATCAATAATTTCTATATTTAATAATATGAAAAACCATTAAATTCAATATCAGTTTTGAAGTATATGTAAATTTAAAAACTTTGTGTATGTTAATTGTCATTAAACAAATATTTTCCCGGAAAGAGTAACATAATTTGAAAAAATTTGACTTTTAACCGATCCCCCTTATGAACAGGCTTTTTGCCATAGGTGATATTCACGGCTGTTTCAGGACTTTTTATGAACTGGTTAACATCCATATTCGTCCCGAAAAAAGTGACAGACTTATTTTACTTGGAGACTATATTGACAGAGGGCCGGGCATCAGGGAAGTAGTTGATTATATTATGGAACTGATTGAAATGGGTTTTAAAATAACGCCTCTTATGGGGAATCATGAGTGGATGCTTGTCAATTCGTACGATGATTCACATATGTTGCCATTATGGTATTTGAATGAAGGAATGACAACGCTGGAAAGTTTCGGTATTGCAAATATCAGAAACATTGAAAATAAATATCTTAAGTTCTTCAGAAATTTAATATATTATGAGAAGGAAGGAGATTTTTATTTTGTTCATGCAGGCTTCAATGACGAACTCGAAGATCCTTTTTCAGACAAAGAAGCAATGCTATGGGAATCGAGGCTCTTATATTCAAATCCTGTTTTTGCAGGAAAAACAATTGTCCATGGCCACAGACCTAAATTACTGGAATATTCAAGAAAACTTGTCAAAGGAAAATCGCAAGTGATACCAATAGATACAGGATGTGTTTATGTCCAGGAGATGAATTATGGTTACCTTTCTGCACTCGATGTGGGAAATATGGAACTCATCTCAGTAGCTAGCATTGACTAAAATTTCAAAACTTAAATTAATTTTTCATTATATTAATGAATTAAAGAAGAGATTAAAATAATAATAACCAGAATAATTAACTTTTTTATATTTTAAAATGAATAATTTCATATTTAAAAGATTTCTAACCGTTTTATTTGCTTTAATATTATTAACAACTAAAGTTTTACCACAGCAGCCGGTTTTTACAAGGCAGGATACACTTCGAGGTTCGATAACTCCGGAAAGGTCATGGTGGAATTTGACATACTATCATCTTGATATAACCGTAAATCCATCCGACAGTACCATACATGGATCGAATACTGTTTATTACAGAGTTCTGGAAAGCAAAAACATTATGCAGATAGATCTTCAGCCACCTCTCATGATGAAAAGTGCCAGACAAAACGGAAAGGAATTGAGAATTATACATGAAGGGAACGCACATTTCATATATCTCAACGATACTCAGGCTCCGGGGAGTGTTGCTTATGTTGTTATTGAATATGGAGGGAGGCCCAGGATTGCTCCAAATCCGCCCTGGCAGGGAGGAATCACATGGAAACACGACAAAAACAATCTTCCGTTTATTGCCTCATCCTGTCAGGGAGATGGTGCAAGCCTGTGGTGGCCCTGTAAAGACCACATGTATGACGAACCCGACAGCATGTTAATCAGTGTCACAATACCTGATAACCTTGTTGATGTTTCAAACGGGCGACTGAGAAGTGTTGTTGAAAACAAAAAAAATAAAACAAAAACATGGAACTGGTTCGTATCAAATCCTATCAGCAATTATGGAGTAAACATCAACATAGGTGATTATGTGCATTTTTCTGAAATATTTAATGGAGAAAAAGGAGCGCTCGACTGCGATTACTGGGTATTGAGATATAATATCGAGAAAGCTAAGGTTCATTTCAGACAGGTGCCCATGATGCTGAAAGCATTCGAATACTGGTTTGGGCCTTATCCTTTCTATGAAGACGGCTACAAACTTGTTGAGGCACCATATCTGGGCATGGAACACCAGAGCTCGGTCACTTACGGCAACGGTTATCAGAACGGATATCTTGGAAGAGATATGAGTGGAACAGGCCTGGGCGATTCATGGGATTTTATTATTGTGCACGAATCAAGTCATGAATGGTTTGCAAACAACATCACTTACAGAGATATTGCCGATATGTGGGTGCATGAAAGCTTCGGAAACTATTCAGAAAGCCTTTTTGTCGAATACTATAACGGCAAGGAAGCAGGTGCAGAATATGTAAGAGGTACAAGGCGGAGCATCCTCAACGACCGGCCGATAATCGGCATTTATAATGTCAACTATGAAGGTTCGGGAGATATGTATTCTAAAGGTGGAAAT
>CAZIRN010000189.1:0-4935 GCA_964541495.1 uncultured Rikenella sp.
TTCCTTCCGGGGAATTCAGAAAACGCCATCCTTGAACTCCCGGCACTGTGTCCTGATCCATGCGCATTAATTCCGGTTTCCTGCTGCTTAGTCAGCCGTAGCTTTCTCTGACCGACGAAGCTGAAAGCGTAGTCGGTAGCGCAGGCTTTAAAGCTCACGCCGTCCCGACGTTTCGGTTGGGATCTTCGCGGAGTTTAACCCGTAAAATGGTCCCACGACAAGATCGCAAAACTGGCGACCTGCCAGACTGGCGACCGCAGGATTGAACCTGTAACAAAAAATGGACAATATATTAAGCCATTATATAAATTTCTCTTTTTTATTTCTGATTGATTTTTTTTCTTTTTATGAATCCTTTATTTTGTTAGATTGCTGACAGTAACTTATTATTGAAAATAATACATATGAGATTTTTAATTGAATATCATCTGAAGATAGTTTTGTTCCTTGCCATCACTCTCTTTGTCAAGGATGCAAATGGTCAGCTTGCACCTGAGCTCAATTATCCTCAATTGAAATACAAAGTAAAGAGCTGGCAGTCACAATGGATTAAATGTCCTTATGCTCCGGAGGCAGATTATGGCGTAATGCTTTTCAGAAAGACTATCAGTCTTGAAGAAAAGCCTTCCTCTTTCATAGTTCACGTCTCCGCCGATAACCGGTATAAACTCTATGTTAATGCGAAGCTTGTATCCATAGGACCTCAGCTTTCAGATACAAGACACTGGAGGTATGAGACGATTGATATTGCCCCATATCTCCGGCAAGGCAAAAATATAATTGCCGCTGAGGTGGTAAACTGGGGCCCCGACAGGTTCTATGGAATAGTTTCCCTCCGGACAGCTTTCCTTATGCAGGGAATGACAGCAAAGGAGAAGGCAGTCAATACCCCTGACGGATGGAAAGCAAAGCATAATAAAGCCTATTCCCCATTACATATAAAATGGGTGTCAGGAGTGGACATAGTCGGAGGTTTCTACGCCAGTAATCCGGCCGACAGTATTCAGATGAAGGACTATCCTGATAAATGGAATTCATTGACCTTCGACGACAAAGACTGGGAAAAGGCTGAAAGTATATGGCCACCAAATAACGAAAATGAAAGTGGTCATTACTGGCTGATGAAACCACGAACCACTCCGCAGGTCGTTCAGAAAACGGAAAAATTTGCACGAATCGCCCGTACAGAGGGCATTGATGTTTCCCCCGCGTTTCTTCAGGGAGCTTCGCCAGTAACTGTTAAACCCGGATCAAAAATTTCAATACTTCTTGACTTTAATAAGGTTTCCCTTGGCTTTCCTGAACTTATCATTTCAGGAGGAGCAGGTGCAAAGGTTACTGTCAGATATGCCGAGAATCTTTTGAATCCTGATTTGTCAAAAGGCGACAGAAATATTGTTGAGGGCAAGAAAATAAGAGGTGTTCACGATGTGATAATATGCGACGGAAGGCCTGACTTTGTGTTCACTCCACTCTGGTACAGAACCTTCAGATATGTTCAGATTGATGTGGAAACACGGAGTGAACCTCTGATAATCAAAGATTTCTATAATATTGTCACGGTTGCTCCACTTACCAGAAAGGCAACATTTGACTGCAGTGATCCTGTTTACGGGAAAATTGACGAAATATCATGGTATACAGCACACATATGTACCCAGGATAACCTTTTCAGCGATGCCTATTATGAACAGATGATGTATATCGGTGATTCAAAGGTTCATGCCCTTGTAAACCTCTTTATGACCGGTGATGATGTCTGGCTCAGAAATGCTATCGAGCAATTCAATTATTCAAGATTACCCAATGGGTTGCTTCCAAGCTGTTACCCTTTAAGAGCATCTATCTTTCATATTAACTTCTCTTTGTATTGGATCGATATGATCCATGATTTTATGATGTATTGCAACGACAGGGAATTTGTGAGATCATATGCAAATAATATTAAGGAGACACTTCAATGGTTTGAGGAGAACAAGCTTAATAATGGTCTTATAGAGGGTAATTTCGGTAAATTTTTTATTGACTGGTATAATGACCCGCCCTTTGCAGGGAAAGGACTTTCACCCGGATCGGAAAGAGGTAATTCTGCAACCATTACCTTACAATATGCATATACTCTTAAACATGCGGCTGAGATATTTGACTACCTTGGAATGGAGACTGATGCCGGGATCTGTCGCCGGAGATCTGAAAACGTGAAAAAGGATGTGTATAATTCATGCTGGAGCGAAGAAAGAAAAATGTTTGCAGAAAATCCGGATATGACTTTCTATGATGAGAGACCAAACCTGCTCGCAATTAAATCAGGGATCTTTGATGAAGAGGGGCAAAGAGAACTTTTCATCAGATGCATTAATGACTCTTCAATAAGTAAACCGGATTATTTTTTCCGGTTCCATTCTTTTGATGTTATGAGAGAGCTTGGTCTTGGCGATTATTTCGATAAAGTCATTGACATCTGGAAGAAAATACTGCCACTTAATCTTACAACCACGCCTGAACGGGAAGCCAGGCAAAGGTCAGACGCACACCCATGGAGCGCTTATCCTTCGGTGGCTTTCCTGAAAGTAATCGCCGGAATTATGCCTGCAGAACCTGAATTTAAATCCGTTGACATTGCGCCGGCATTCGGGCATCTTCATCACATAAAAGCTTCATATCCGCATTACCTGGGTGATATTAAGGTTGATCTCTATAAAACAGAATCAGGAGAGTGTAAAGGAGAAATTTCCCTTCCCGAAGGTCTTAATGGTAAATTCCGTTATAATGGCAATACAGTATATTTAAAACAGGGTATTTCAATTATCTCGCTTAAATAAACAAGAGTTTCAGACGAACATTAATGAACCGTTTAAACTATATCTTTTGAAAAAGTTGACATTTCAGATTCTGATTTTTATTTCTTTTCCGTTTTTCCTTAATGCTCAGGTTACATGGGTGCATATTACAAGCAAAACAGGTGCTGTTGAGGTGCCGAACTCAGGTAAACAGCAAACGTCTGCGGCGGTTGCCGATTTCGATAACGACGGTATTAACGATTTCTGTATCAGCGAAAGGACGTCTGCACCGGGTATGGTATGGTATGGTATGGTACAGAAAAGTCGAGTAAGGTGGAAGAAGTATAAGGACTTCAGCAGGTGTGAAATATATCTTCCGGGTCCTGCAATAATTGTCAGATATAAGTAAATCCGGAAATGAATTACTTTCTGCTTACGGTTTGAAACTGAGCTTTTCTCTTTATCCTGGGTGGGTGAGAAGAAAATTCCCATAAATTTTTAGAAAAAGTATTATTATATCAGGTTTATATTATAATCAAATGATTAACTTCAGGAGCATTCGGGTTAATAAAAAATATAACCCGAAATTTAATATTTACGGGAGGAATCTATAATGAAAAAACAGGGACTCGCACTGGTACCATTATTACTTTCGGCAGGAATCGGTTATTCCCAGAATACGAAACCAAATATAATCTTTATCCTTGCCGATGACCTTGGATGGAAAGATCTGGCATGCTATGGCAATAAGAATACGGAAACGCCTAATCTCGATTCACTTGCAAAACATGGAATCCGTTTCACACAAGCCTATGCCGCGTGCCCTGTCAGTTCACCGACAAGGGCCTCAATTCTTTCTGGTAAATATCCGGCAAGACTCCAATTGACAAATTTTATTGCAGGAAACCGGACTGACCCGTCTTCGCCTGTCCTGCCTGCAAATTGGAAACCATATCTCGAAGCGCGCGAGATAACTATTGCAGAAATGTTAAAAGATGCCGGATACTCAACGGCCATGGTCGGTAAATGGCATCTGGGAAACCATGATACAATAGCACCCTGGAACCAGGGTTTCGGTTATACAAGAATGATTGGTAAGAATGGTCTGGATTATTATAACTATTCTGTTTATATTGATTCATATCAGAATGAGTTTGTTGATAATGGAAAAGAATATCTGACAGATAAACTTACAGATTACGGCATTGAATTCCTAGCAGCCAATAAGACAAAGCCTTTCTTTCTTTATCTTGCATATTCCGCTCCTCATGTGGTAATAGTTCCCCGGCCTGATAAGCTGATGAAATATTTCAGGAAGTATGGACAGTCGGAAGAAAAGTTTAATCCATATTATGCTGCAATGGTTGAAAGTATCGACGATGGTGTCGGCCGGATTATGAATTTTCTGAAGGAAAACAATCTGCTTGAAAATACAATTATAATTTTTACAAGTGATAACGGCGGTTTGGGAATGGATGAACTCGGTCCGACTCCGACATCGAATCTGCCCCTTCGCAAATGGAAAGGTCATGTTTATGAAGGAGGAATTAGGGTCCCTGCAATTGTTAGCTGGCGAGGTAAATTTGAGCCCGGAAGAATTTCAGAAGAGTATTTCAGTTCTGTTGACTACTTCCCGACATTTTGCGAAATAACAGGGATAAAAAGATTTCCGGAGAATATCGATGGGAAGAGTATATTGCCCATACTGACAGGTAATGTCGTACCGGAAGCAGAGCGTCCGATATTCTGGCACTATCCCCATTTCTCAAATCAACTGGGCCGGCCGGCAGGAGCAGTCAGGAAGGGTAACTTCAAGCTTGTTGAGAACTATGAAACCGGCGAACTTCAACTGTTCGATCTGTCAAAGGATATCTCTGAATCCATAAACCTTTCAGGGGATTTAAAGATGAAAACTGAAGAATTATATAAACTGCTCATGGATTGGAGGGTGAGGGTAAATGCGCAGATGCCGGAAAAGAATCCTGGTTATAAACCTGCCAGATAAGCCAGGCAGATTCAATATTTATATGCTGACTTTGGAAATTGCAGGCAAAAAGAGGCGGCCTTAAGCTTTATGCCATTTCCGGTTTTTCAATCGTGCCGGTTCTGAGTTTGTTCTCCTGCCATGGCGGTATGAATAACTTGGTTTATATCA
>CAZIRN010000190.1:0-4882 GCA_964541495.1 uncultured Rikenella sp.
CATTGAAGCAGGTGTAGATTTTGATTTTCCATGCGTTTTCAGGGAAATAGCTCCGCTTGAATCAATTATACAATCAGCCGGAAGATGTAACAGAGAGGGGAAAATGAAAGAACCAGGAGAAGTATATATATTTACCTTAGAAGACACATCTGCTCCAGATAAGCAATACAGAGCGCTTGCTGAATTCGCAAACTCTTTATATAAAGAAAACGAAAAACTTCTTTATAACCATGATTTTTATACACAATATTATCGAAAAGTATTCAATTTATTTATTCCTGAGGATAAACACCAAATTATCAAGAATAGGCAAAATTTAAATTTTATAAAAATTGCAGATTCTTACCGACTTATTGATAATATTACCAAACCCATATTTATTCTATGTGATGAGAGTCGTGAATTATACGAATCAATCCGGCATAAACCTATCCTTTCAAGATTTGATTACAGAGCCTTGCAACAATATTCGGTACAAGTATATGATAACTTTTTTAAGCAAAATATTGACAAATTAGGAAAGGAGCCTCAGGGATATTGGGTTTGGTATGGCGAGTATGACGAAGATTATGGTATAAATACTGAAAATACACTTTTGATTTTATGATAATAATCAAAATTTCTTTATATGTTAGATAATGAAATTTTAAGAGTAAAAATTACAGGTGAATATGCCTGTTTTACCCGACCCGATTTAAAGGTAGAACGAATGACCTACCCTTGTATGACCCCCTCGGCTGCCAGAGGGATACTTGACTCAATACTCTGGAAACCTGAGTTTCGATGGTGGATACATAGAATTCTTGTTCTTAAACCTATAACTTTTTTTTCGATAAGACGAAATGAAATAAAATCAAAACAAAGTAAAAATCCAATTATTATCGAAGATAAGCGTGCGCAACGTAATAGTATCGTATTAAAAGATGTTGAATACATAATTGAAGCATCCATTTATCAAAACGAATTTGATGCTAAGAATCCTCCCAAGAAATATGCTGAAATGTTTAAGCGACGAGTTAAAAAAGGACAGTGCTGGCGAAGACCCTACTTAGGAACACGAGAGTTTGCTGCAGAATTTTCAGAAATAACAGGGACCGAACAACCCATACAGGAAACAATTCCTATTGGCAGTATGCTTTTCGATATCTTTTACAACGAAAAGGGACAGCCGGCTCCTCTTTTTTTCTATGACGTAGCTATTGTCAATGGCATCTTAAAATGCCCAAAGGAAGAAAACGAAAAAATGATGCTATCTACTCATTTTCAACCAGATATACAAACTGAGATTTCTGCAGCTATCTATGAATTTAATCAAAACGAAGAAAAGGAGGCTAAATTATGATAAAAGAATTGGCAGACTTTGGAAAACGTATACGTACAGGTCATGATGCTCTTAAGGATGAACCCATTGATATTGACCTGGTAATTGACGAAGACGGTAAATTTATTCAATTCTCAGTAATTGAACGAATTTTTAGACCTGCAGAAGCTATAACTGCAAAAAAAGGAAAAGCTCGGTTATTACTTGATAAACCAGAAGAAGTTCTTGGATATGTAAATAATGAACTAAAAAAGAAAAAAGAAGATTTAGAAGAAAAGGTAAATGATGAAGCATACAAAAAAGCTAAAAAATCAGTAGATTTCAAACATAATTTATTTCTAGAAAAAATAAATAAATACAGGAATTTAGAGATATTAAAACCTGTTTTACGATTTTATTACGAAAATAAAGAAAACGGAATTTGGAAAGCTTTGGATGCTTTTGAAAGTCAGGTATCAGAAAAAGAACGAAATGGCAATATTGCCTTTAGAGTGAAAGATATTAGATTACATGAACAACAAGAAGTATATGATGCAATAATCCAACATTATGAAAATAAGCAATCTGAGAAGCTAAAAAAAGAAACAAAAAAGTGTTCCATTTGTGGTCAGACTAACTATCCCATATCAGAAGACCCTCATGGGATGATAAAAAAAGTTCCTGACGGTCAAACTTCTGGTTGTGCATTGGTTTCTTTTAATGAAGATGCATATGAATCGTATAATTTAGAGGGTAATCTAAATTCGTCAATATGTACAAATTGCGCAAAAAACTACGTTGAAGGATTAAATTATTTAATAAGTAATGGGCAGGAAAACCTGGTTGAAAGCAAAAAAGGAAAGGTAGAGAAGAAATTTGTTTTTACTAATCGTAAAAATTTAGGTACTGATACTGCCGTTGTTTTTTGGACACGTGAACCCGAACAACTTAATGAACTGGACTGGTTTGATCATCCAGACCCTGGGCAAGTAAGTAACTTAATAGAATCCGTTACTTCTGCTAAAATAAACCTTGCTAAGAGTTTTAGAAGCAATAAGTTCTATTCAATTACACTGTCGGGGGTTGCCTCTCGAATTACTGTGAGAGACTGGATTGAAATCAGTTTAGAAGAGTACAGACAAAACATTGCTTACTGGTTTAAGGACACTGGAATAAAATATTATAATCATGATGCGAAAGAGCTCACACTTTTTTATCCCTCCATAAACCAACTTGCATGGTCGTGTAACCGGGAAAAATCGGAAAACGACCCTACCAGTTCACGTGTTGCAAAACATTTATGGAGTTGTGCCTTAAAAAATCAAAAGCCACCCTTATGGATTTTGGCTATTGTTTTAAAAAGAATTGCTCATAATAACGTGTCGGAAGAAGGTAAAACAATAAATACTTTCACAGAATCAAGAGCTTCATTAATAAAATTTATTTTAAACCGTAATAATAAAGGAGGAATACCTATGTTAAAAGAAGAATTAGACCTCGAAAACAAAACACCTGCTTACTTGTGTGGGCGACTATTTGCCTTAATTGAAGGAATACAGCGCTCAGCTTTGGGCAAAAATATTAATGCAGGTGTTCGTGAACGTTTTTTTGCAGCCGCTTCAAGTAGCCCAGCTCCTGCCTTTGGGCGATTAATGCGACTTATGCAAAATCATCTATCAAAGCTAAAACAAGAAAAACCAGGATTAGCTATTAACCTTGACAAGGAGGTAACTGATTTATGTGGATTAATAGACCAATTTCCCGCAACGCTTACCCTTGAACAACAAGGGCAATTTGCTTTGGGGTATTACCATCAAAAGCAATTCAATTTTGCGCGTGCAAAACAAAACAAAGAATTTGAATCATTAACCGAAAATATGGAGGAACAGAACTATGAATAACAATGTAATTAAAAATCGTTATGATTTCGTTTATCTTTTCGACGTAAAAGACGGAAATCCAAATGGAGACCCAGATCAGGCAAATCTTCCACGGGTAGATCCCGAAAATCAGGAAGGATTGGTAACCGATGTCTGCATAAAAAGAAAAGTAAGGAATTATGTGCAGTTAAAGTATAATTTAACCCCACCTTTTAATATTTTTATTCGACAAGGTAATATACTAGGAAAAATTATTGATGATATTAAAAAAGAACAAGAGAAAAATGTTGAAAAAGCACAAAAAAAGATAAACGAATTATATTACGATGTTAGAACTTTCGGCGGTGTCTTAAGTGTTGGAAAAGAAGGTGGAGCAGGTACCGTTCGTGGTCCAGTACAATTTACATTCGCACGTTCTGAAGACAGAATTTACCAGGCAGAACATTCCATAACAAGGCTTTGCGTCACAACGGAAGAAGAGGCAAAAAAACAGGAAGCTAGGGAACATGCATCAACTTTTGGAAGAAAAGCTACTGTTCCATATGCATTATACCAGATGCACGGCTTCATTTCGGCACTTGATGCCCAAAAAACTGGATTTTCCGAAGATGATCTTAATTTATTATGGGAGGCTTTGATAAATGCTTTTGAGCATGACAGATCTGCTGCAAGAGGCGAAATGAATGCTCGTAAACTTATTGCCTTTAAACACCAAAGCCATCTGGGAAATGCCCGTTCAGGTGAGTTATTCGAAAGAATCCAGGTAAGAAGGAAAATTGATATTCCAAGAGATTTTAAAGATTATGAAATAACTATTCATAAAAACGATTTACCTATGGGAGTTGAAGTTATCGAAATTCTCTGAGCATCAGATGTATAAACTCTGAAAAACAGATTTTTTTGGAAATGAATGTACTCCGAAGATGACCTTTTAATGCTTTCAGGTATTCAGCATATTGCCTTTTGCGAAAGGCAATATGCTTTAATTTATATTGAACAGGAATGGGTTGAGAATCTGCTTACAGCAGAAGGAAGAAATTTGCATCACAAAGTGGATGATCCGTTTGAAAATGAAAAGCGCGCTAATTATATTGTCTGGAGATCAGTGCCAGTGGTATCTTACTATTTAGGGTTGAGGGGTATTGCTGATATTGTAGAATTGAGACAAATAAATGACAAATCACCTGGCACTATTGAGCTACCAGGTGAAACGGGATTTTGGGAAATAATACCAGTTGAATACAAAAGGGGCAAGCCAAAACCTGATTATTGTGATGAAGTTCAATTATGTGCTCAGGCTATATGCCTGGAAGAAATGCATAGAATACATATTCATGAAGGATTTATCTTCTATGGTCAAACACGTCACAGGCATCCGGTTCAGTTTTCAGCTGATTTAAGAATAAAAGTGAATGAATACGCCGAAAAAATGCATCATTTGGATAATGCTGGTATTACACCACCCCCTGTTCTTAAAAAAGGATGCCCTTCCTGTTCCCTGAAAGGAATTTGTCTTCCAAATACTCTGGCACAGAAAAAAACAGATGAGTATCTGGATCAGTTAATGCTTTAGCACGGCAAACAATGAGGAAACTTTTAAACACATTATATATTACAACACCTAATTCATATCTTTCGAGAGATGGAGAAAATGTACTTGTATTGATCGAAAATAAAGAAAAGTTCAGAATACCAGTACACA
>CAZIRN010000191.1:0-4836 GCA_964541495.1 uncultured Rikenella sp.
TCGACACTGATTTCGAAGCTAATTTACAGGAAGACAGATCAGTAACTCATCATCTTTATGGTGGTGACAATGAAAACAGACTTAAACAGGAATTACTCCTCGGTATCGGAGGCATAAGGGCACTCTATGCTATGGGTATAAAACCCGATGTTTACCACAGTAACGAGGGACATTCTGCATTCATAAGCCTCGAGAGGCTGGGCCGCCTGATTAACGAAAACCACCTTAATTTTGAAGAGGCAATGGAGGTTGTCCGTTCCTCAACACTATTTACTACTCACACTCCTGTCCCTGCAGGTCACGATGCATTTGAGGAAGACCTTATGCGAAAATATATTTCCCATTACCATGCCCGGCTTAATATTACATGGGAACAACTAATGGCGCTAGGAAGGTGTGATTTGGACCAGGACCGCAAATTTAATATGAGCTACCTGGCAATACGCATGTCACAGGAAGTGAACGGAGTGTCTAAACTTCATGGTGAGGTAAGCCGTAACATGTTCAGGAAATTGTGGCCGGGATACCTGAAAGAAGAGCTTTTTATCGGACATATTACAAACGGCGTTCATCATGCTACCTGGCTTGCACAGGAATGGCAGGATCTTTATAGAGAGATTACCGGGAACTATATCTTAGACCAGACCGACAGATCGCTATGGGAAAAAATATATAACGTTGACGATAAAATAATATATGAAATCAAAAAAGAGCTCAAGAAAAAACTTTTCGTCAATATTAGAAAAAAAATTCAGTCAGATATGATTGATAAGCATGTAAGCGCAAGAACTCTTTTGAATGTGAGCACACATCTCAATGAGAATGCTCTTACTATCGGCTTTGCAAGAAGATTTGCAACTTATAAACGAGCTTATCTTTTATTCAGAGATCTCGACCGGCTGGAAAAAATTGTGAACAACCCTTCAAAACCGGTTCAATTCCTCTATGCCGGCAAAGCACACCCAAACGACGGCGGAGGACTTGATTTGATAAAACGCATCTATGAGATTTCACAAATGCCTCAGTTTACAGGTAAAATTATCTTTCTCGAGAATTATGATATTGAACTGGCTAAACAACTTGTAAGAGGTGTTGATATCTGGCTTAATACTCCTATTCGATTACTGGAAGCATCAGGTACAAGCGGAGAAAAGGCTGTAATGAACGGCACACTACATTACAGTGTTCTCGACGGATGGTGGGTTGAGGGTTATCACGCTTTTGCAGGCTGGGCTCTGCCACAAAAACCTACTTTCGACAACCAGGATCTGCAGGATGATGTTGATGCAGAAACTATTTATAATATGCTCGAATATGAAATAATACCTGCATTTTATTCATATAATGAACAAGGTATCCCGGTGGAATGGATAAGTTATATCAAAAATTCAATGGCTAAAATAGCCCCTGAATTCACCATGAAGCGACAGATCGACGAATATTTCGATAAATATTATAACAAACTCTGGGAAAGGAATAAAAAAATAGCAGGTGATAATTTTGAGAAGGCAAGAGAAATTGCCGCCTGGAAGAAGAAAATGACGGAAGAGTGGGATAAAATAGAAGTACTGAATTACAAATTCGAAAAACCTCCGGATAATTTCTACAAGTCAGGTCATGATTATAAGGCTGAGATATTCCTTAATATAAACAATATACCGAAAGAAAATATGGGTGTGGAATATGTCATAGCCCAGGTAACAAAAACAGGAGAGTATGAATTTATGGCAAGTCAGGAATTTTCCCTTGTCAGTTGTAAAGGCGGGAAAGGTTTATACAGAACACATTTCATGCCTGAAAAAGCGGGAGCATTCTTATATGGCATAAGAATTTTTCCGAAACATCCCGACCTGCCTCATAAACAGGATTTTTATCTTTTACGCTGGATAGATTAAATATCTGTAACCTTCCTTACCGGCTCTTTCTTTAAAACAAGGGCAGTACGTGAAGGAATATAGAGATACAACCTGTAAGGTTCATTTATACTAAGGATGTTGCCTTTTTTGATGGTCCTGTAAACAATTGACCTGTCAATCCTGTTGAATCCTCCGAACGCAGGATTATCGGAGTCGAGTATCACTCTAAATTTACCGGTAACAGTTATCCCATAGTCAGTATAAGAATTTACAGGATGAAAATTAAATACAAACAGATAATCACCCCTAATGAATGCAATTATTTTATCGCCTGAATTTTCGATTATTCTGTTTATATATAAATTATTAAGAAGTTTACCCTCGTTGTTAAGTTTAAGCATCTCTTTATCAAACTCTCTGAGAAATTGATATTTTAGGTTTGTATTTTTCACAAGACTCCACTGTCGCCTGGCATATTTAAAGCTCCAGTTATTTCCTTCTCGCGGAAAGTCAATCCATTCCGGGTGACCAAACTCGTTTCCCATAAAATTAAGATATCCGCCGCCTGCTGTGGCAAAAGTGATCAATCTTATCATCTTGTGCAGTGCAATTCCGCGGTCGATCCTGAGGTTATGAAAATCTTTGGTCATTCCGAAATACATGTCGGCATCAATCATCCTGAAAATGAGTGTCTTGTCGCCAACAAGAGCCTGGTCGTGCGATTCACAGTAAGAAACTACTTTCTCCTCAGGTCTGTGCTGTGTGAGCTCGTACATAAGCTGACCCATATCCCAGTTTTCATCAAGTGTATCCTTTACCAGTTTAATCCAGTAATCAGGCACTCCCATCGAGAGGCGGTAATCGAATCCAAATCCTTTATTATTTACCGGTGATGCAATGCCCGGCATGCCGCTCATCTCTTCAGCTATAGTAATAGCATGGGGTTTAAAATTGTGAATCAATGTATTTGCCAGAAACAGATAAACAAGTGCATCTTCATCTTGCTGCCCGTCGAAATAATCATTGTACGAAACAAAGTTCTTACCAAGTCCGTGATCATAATATATCATACTTGTCACACCGTCGAACCTGAAACCGTCAAATTTATACTCTTCAAGCCAGAACCTGCAGTTGGACAAAAGAAAATGAAGGACTTTGTTTTTCCCGTAATCAAAACACAATGAGTCCCATGCAATGTGATTTCTCCTGTCGCCTGTATGGAAATATTGTCCGGGCGTCCCGTCGAAAAGGCCGAGACCTTCATTGACATTCTTTACGCTGTGCGAATGAACAAGATCCATAATAACTCTCAGCTTGTAGCTGTGCGCCGTATCAACAAGCTCTTTAAGGTCGTCGGGTGTGCCAAACCTGGAAGAAACTGCAAAGAAATTTGCCACATGGTAACCAAATGAGCCATAGAAAGGATGTTCCTGAATTGCCATAAGCTGAATGGTGTTATAGCCGAGTTCGGCTATATATGGAATTATATTGCGAGTAAATTCCCTGAATGTGCTTATTCCTTCTTTCTCCGACGACATGCCTACATGAACTTCATAGATAAGGGGTGCGGTTGCGTCCGGTATGAATGAGTCGTTTTCCCATTTATAAGGTTGCTCAGGTTGCCATACCTGAGCACTGAATATTTTTGTTATCTCATCCTGAATAACCCTTGTGGCATAAGATGGTATTCTTTCTCCTTTCCCCCCTTTCCAGTGAACCATGAGCTTGTACAAAGAGCCATGCCTCAGAAGTTCAGGACTTAAGTGTATTTCCCAGTCACCTTCGACATTGATTCTTCTAAGCCTGAACTCCGGCGTTTCTTTCCAGTTGTTGAAAGTACCAATAAGGTATATATCCTCTGCGTTTGGAGCCCATTCTCTGAAAACAAATCCGTTTTCATCAGTGTGCATGCCGTAATAAAAATGTCCTAATGCAAAGTCACATAAAGTCTTTTCTCCTGTCAGCTCGGCTTCTTTTGCAATACATTTTCCGTATCTTTTTTCAATTATCCCTGCAAAAGGCTTCAGCCATGGATCGCAAAAATAAAAATCGCTTTTCTTCATTTTATAAGACAGAGTTGTAATGTTAAAAATACAAAAAATTATTTTTGTAATGAAAACGGAATAGTAATGAACATCTATTATGGATACGAAAATCTTGAACTGATAAATAGTGTTGTAACTGTCGGATCTTTTGACGGTTTGCACCGCGGCCATCGCTATGTGATTGAAATTCTGAAAAAACGGGCGCGAGAGTTGAAATGCGAATCGGTTGTCGTTACGTTCAACCCCCATCCGAAAAAAGTAGTCGGAGCAGACGGCGAGCGGTTACAGTTACTTACAAGCAACGAGGAAAAAATATTGTTGTTCAGAGAACTGAATATAGACCATCTCTTGTTTCTGAATTTTAACAGGGCGCTCAGCAAGATGAACGCAAATGAATTTATTGAGAAAATTCTTGCAGCTAAGATATGTACTCGTCATCTTCTTGTCGGATTTAATCATCATTTAGGGAGGATGCAGTGTAGCTTCGATGAAATTAAAAATATTGCTGACGGTTTTGGAATTAGTTCAGAGATTCTGGATCAGATAAAATCGGGTAATATGGCAATAAGTTCGTCCGAAATAAGAAAAGCTTTGCTTGAAGGAAGACTCGAAGAAGCCAATAACCTGCTGGGTTATAACTATTTTATGTATGGCACTATCATCGGCGGCAGAAAAATTGGCCGGAAGCTTGGTTTCCCCACTGCCAATATAAAGCCTGACAATACCGATAAACTTATTCCAAAAGACGGCGTTTACGCAGTCGAAATAATACTTGACGAAAGAAAATATCCTGGCGTGATGAGCATAGGATCCAATCCCACGGTCAACAGGGGAAAAGGAATGCGTTCAATTGAAGTTAATATTCTCAATTTCAGCGGAGAGATTTATGGCGAAAAAATCAGAGTAATATTCAGATACAGGTTGCGCGACGAGAT
>CAZIRN010000192.1:0-4814 GCA_964541495.1 uncultured Rikenella sp.
AAACTTTTCTACTATCCCATTGTCCAGTTGAGTATAATATTGCTGTTTATAATTGTCTCGTATCTTGCTTTCAATTCATCGAGGAAATCCGAACAAAATCAAGTATGGGTCGGAATGTCTAAAGAAACTGCGCACCAGCTTGGCACACCGGTTTCGTCATTGGCAGGCTGGATTGAAATGTTGCGTGACCGACATCCTGAAATACCCTTTACAGAGGAAATGACACGTGATGTCGGACGTCTTGAAAAAATTACAGAACGGTTCTCCAGAATAGGTTCACGTCCTGAACTTTATAAAGGGAACATCATACCAGTAATAAAGGAAACCATTGATTATATCAGAATGCGGGCTTCGTCAAAAACAGAATTCATAACCGAATATGATCCTCTTGCGGAAATTATTGTCAAACATAATGAAGCGTTATTTTCATGGGTCATTGAGAACGTATGCAAAAACGCCATAGATGCTATTGACGGGGAAGGCAAAATAACTGTTTCGGTAGCCACGGCAAACAATTATTGTATTATTGATGTTAAAGACAATGGACGCGGAATTCCACGATCGGCCCATAAAAAGATATTCACACCCGGATTCACCACCAAACAAAGAGGCTGGGGCCTGGGTCTTTCTATTGCAAAAAGAATAATCGAAGAATATCATAAAGGGAAAATTTTTGTAAAATATTCTGAACCGGGCATAGGTACATGTATAAGAATAATACTAAAAAAAGAGTAAAAGCCTCTTAATTACTAAAGTATTATTATCTATCAAAGATGAAAAGAAAAGATATTGAAATAAGTTCACCGGCAGGCAACTGGGAATCGCTTACCGCGGCCGCTCAGGGTAATGCCGATTCTATATATTTCGGCATCGGACATCTTAATATGCGGGCTGCCTCATCAAGTAATTTTTCACCTGAAGACTTGCCCGAAATAGTATCTTTTTGCAAGAGCCACAGCTTAAAATCTTATCTTACTCTGAATGTGATTGTTTATGAAGAGGAAATTGATTCGGTGAGAAAAATTATTGATGGGGCAAAAGTCAGCGGTGTTACGGCTGTTATTGCTTCCGACCAGTCGGTAATTAACTATGCTGCCTCTCGAGGGATGGAAGTTCACCTTTCAACTCAGCTTAATGTCACCAATACAGATACTATAGAATTTTATTCTAGTTGGGCAGGTACTGCAGTTCTTGCAAGAGAACTTTCACTCAGCCAGATAAAACATATAACATCGGAGATTCAAAAAAGAGATATCAGAGGGCCTGACGGAAAACCTTTCCGGATAGAAATTTTCGCTCACGGGGCTCTTTGTATGGCAATATCGGGGAAATGCTATCTCAGTCTGCACGAATATAACAAATCTGCCAACAGAGGAGAATGTAATCAGACCTGCAGAAGGTCGTATCTGGTTACCGATAAAGAAACAGGGTACGAACTGGAAATTGATAATCAATATATTATGTCGCCAAAAGATCTTTGCACCATATGTTTTCTCGACAAAATAGTTAATTCGGGTGTGAAAATACTTAAAATTGAAGGCAGAGCACGGTCGCCCGAATATGTCAGAACAGTAACCTCATGTTATGATGAAGCTCTCAAAGCTCTCGAGGAAGGCACATATACAAATGACAGGATAGATGAATGGATGACGCGTCTTTCGACAGTTTTTAACCGTGGTTTCTGGGATGGTTATTATCTTGGCCGCAAAACCGGAGAATGGACTGATAAATATGGCTCGAATGCAACAATGGGAAAGACCTATCTTGGAAAGGTAACCAATTATTTTGCAAAGCCCCGAGTTGCCGAGATAAAACTTGAAAACGGCGACCTCGCTGAAGGTGACATAGTTCTTATTACCGGTCCAACAACCGGAGCCCTTGAATTCACAGTGAGAGAGATACGCGTTGACCTGAAGTCAACCTCCAAAGCCATTAAAGGGAGTTACTGTTCGGTTAAAATTGATCATTATCTAAGAACTTCAGATAAAGTTTTCAAATGGGAGAAAAAGGCTAATTGTTGTAGCTGAAATATTTTATAAACAGCTTTCTGAGATCTTCGATTCTGACAGGTTTGGGAATGAATTCCCTGATTCCGCACAATTCTGCCTTTTTTCGTGTTTCAGGCATGTTATCGGCAGTGAAAGCCACAATAATCATATCCTTATTAACTTCCATTATTCTCCTTGCCGCCTCAAATCCATCCATCTCAGGCATAAGTAAATCCATAAAAATAATGTCATACTTTTTATTTTTTGCCATTATATAACCGTCATATCCCTCTTCGGCAATCTCCACTTTATGTCCCAGATTATTCAGCAGTTTTGCCATAATTTTCTGGTTCATTTTGTTGTCATCAACTATAAGTATATTTAATTCATGCTTTGCTATCTCTTCGTGATATATCGGGTTGTCAGGTGTAATATGAAAAGCTTCAGTTAGCGCATTATGGAGTTCACTATAATCGAAAGGCTTTACCAGGTAAAAATCTATTCCCAAGTTTATGCATCTAAGATAATTGCCTTTCCTGTCATTTGAGCTTATCATAATAATTCTGTAATAAATCGAAAGCTGATTATCCCATAGTTGCTGGGCAATATCAAGGCCATCAATGTTTTCATCATCAGTAAGGATAATAAGGTCATATTTTTCACCCGGACTTACGGAATTTATTTTTAACTGATTAATTGTTGACTTTGTAAAGGAAGTTACAGAAATCTGTAAGCCGGAGCGGTGTAGTAAAGACAGAAGGTCTTCATCCCTTGCCTGAGGACTTGTTATTATGAGAGCTTTGATATGGTTTATCTCTTTAATGCCCGAAGAATCGATGTTTTTTATCACTCGTTCGTTGGAATACACCTGAATTTCAAAAGAAACCTTAGTTCCGTTTTTTCCGTCAATACCTGATGGACTCACTGCGGATAATTTACCTCCCATTAGCTCAACGAGCTGACGGGCTATTAAGGTTGCGAAACCCGATTCAAAACTGCTTCTGGGCATTGCTGATTCAGTGTAAACAAAATCGCCAAATATCTTTTTCAATTCTGCCCTGTCAAAAGCTTTCCCTGTGTCGAGTATTTCAAAAGCAAGAGTTATTAAACCATTTTTGTTTAACTCCAAACTACACTCTACATATACCTTGCCATTTTCAGTATTGGTTATCGAATTATTTATCAGATTAACAAGAACCTGCCTGAGCCTGTAAGGATCCCCAATAACAGTTTCAGGAACATCTTCCTGAATATTACAAATAATGGAAACATTTTTTTCACCTGCACTGGTTTTAGTAAGGTCGACCGCATAAAATATCTCTTCCCTGATATTAAAAGGAATCTCTTCGAGCAACATCTTTCCGGTTTCAATTTTTGAAAAGTCAAGGATATCATTAATTATTCCGAGCAGTACTTCTGTAGAACGTCGTAGAAGATGAACTACATCCATTACTTCTGTAGGCAGCTCATACCTGCTGAGGATGTCCGACATTCCTATAATTCCGTTAAGCGGAGTCCTTATTTCATAACTCATCCTGGCCAGGAACTCTGTCTTTGCCAAATTGGCTTTTTCCTCCTGCTTCCTGGCAGTTTCGAACATTGTAACATCTATCAGGATATCGAGCGTTGCTTCCTGCCCGTGATATGATACAGGAATACTGCTCCGGAAAAGTATTATCTCATCTGCTGCTTTTCTGATTACAATAAATTGTTCCGGGCTGAATTTCCCTGCAAGGTATTTTGAGAAATAGTCGTTTTCACCATTAAAAGTCGTTTCAGGAAAGATTTTACCAATCATCTCATCATCAACAGTGTATGAATAATATTCTGCAGCTATCCTGTTGGCCTCCAGAATTTCCCTCTTTTTGTTATATATTATTACACCCACAGGCATTTGACTTATAAGCTGTTTGAGAACTTTTTCCGATTCGGTAAGTTCCTTTATTGATTGTTCCTGTTTTTTCAGATAGCGCCAGAAAACAAAAATTATTACCTGGATCAAAATAAGTGTAATTGTTACAATTAATAACGAATTACGTATTATATATTTCTGAAAAAAAACAGTAGGTGCCGAAAAAACTATTCCAAGGTCGCGCAGCAATAACTGAGTCGAAAAATATGATGAAAGCACTTCTAACTTTTTCCCCCCTACAGTTGCTGAGTGAACCATATTTGCAACAATACCTTGCTGCAAATCTGATATGATTTTGTTTATTTCTGAATAGACCGGGAAATTTTCATTATTATCATAAATAATTTCACCATCTTCTGCCAGAACCCACTGCCACTGGTAGTCTTTTAGATTGTATTTCGAAAAGAGCTTGCTAAAATACCTTTTATAATCAACTGTTACCGCTATGTTCCCGGCCGGTCGGCCGTTCACGAAAAAAACACTGTAATAATTGAATTCATTATTGGTTTTGATAAGTATTTCCTTTGGCTCAATATGCCTTTGGTCGAGAGAAATAAATTCACCTTCAATCCATTCATTTTTCGACTCATCTTTTGAAAGAGTATATTCGTTGAAATTGTTATCATATAATCTTATTTTTGTTACAAAGTCACGGTATTTTGAATAAAATAGTTTCATCTGCTCGCTTATGGTGTATTTTATTTCAGGTCTCGACTTATCAAAAAACTTTGAAGGGTCCTTTGTATTAAAAATAATCTGATTAAGATCGCTTGTAAAAGCATAATTTATACTGTCAACTTCGAGCCCTACAATCTGAACCTGTCTGTCGAGAAGCTCCACAATGTAATTTGTCTGCTGCCGGTAAAGATTTCTATAATAGAAGAAATTTATCAGCAAAATCAGAATGAACGCCG
>CAZIRN010000193.1:0-4123 GCA_964541495.1 uncultured Rikenella sp.
GCCATTCAACATCGTACGGAAATTTAATCCCTGATATACTGATCTGTTCCCAGTCGGTTTGAGTTGAATTAAGTTTAAAGAAAACTATTTCAAACGGATATACCGTTTTATCCTTTACAGCAATTATAAAATTCGAGCCATCGGCACTAAAGCCGGATATAGCTGTGGGCTGTTTTCTCCAGTCCCACCTGTCGGCAATTATAATATCATAATTAGATTGATCCAGAGTTCCAGTTATGTCTGTAAATGATGAACCCTGGTCAATAGATTTATATACGTGTATCCGGCCGCTTTTCTGTCCAAATAATATCATCAGGCTTCCGTTGCCTTTTATGCCCATTACTTTATCTATATTAAGGGCATCAATAGCAGGAGTAATATCCACCCAGTTCGCTCCTCCGTCGGTAGTAAACTGATAAGTGCCTGTGCCATTCTTCTCTCCGAACCAGATTATGGGATTCACACTGCCATGCCTGCCTATAAATATTTTTGAATATGAATCAGGAGCAGTTGTTACTTTTGTCCAATTCTCCCCTGAATTTATTGATTTATATAGATATTGTTTTTCATCGAAAGGATCTTCCCGTAAAGTCAGATACATTGTAGTTGGTCCACCTGGCCATATTGCATCAATAAAATATAACATATCAACAAATTTAGGCAGGTCTCCATTCTGTACAGTCCATGTATTACCGTTATCAATTGATTTTATCAGTCCTTTCATTTCGCCGGGTGCTTTGGCAAAAATAGTTCCGCCGGAAAGTGTAACAAGATAATCATAATCACCGCCGTAAACCTGGGTGATTTTTGTCCATGTCTGACCATTGTTGTCAGAATAAGCCATAAGATTATTGAAATACGAACCGATGAGCCTGCCGCCACCTGCCTTAATCATAGTTCCTCCCTCAAAAGTCGGTAATTCGACCCCTGGATCTGTTATTTCGGTCCAGTTCTCACCGAAATCAGTTGAAGCATAAAATTTAATTAAAATATTCAAGCTTTCATCAGTAAATAATGCGGAAGCAAAAGTGATATCTCCTAATGAATGTATACTAAATAGTTCTTGTAAATTAAGTCCTGTTCCACCGATGCCATTCATCTTTTCTTCCCATGTATTGTTGACATTGTCAAACCAAAAAATCTGTAAAGCATCTCTGTCTATACAAAATAAATTGTTTCCTGTAGAGTCGATTGATAAATCTTCCACATCCATTTCGGCATTTTCACTCAGCCCTGAAAGGGGAAAAGATGAGAAAGCTGTACCGTCGGTAGTGTACCGGAGTACACTGTTTGAACTACCTGGTTGCTCGACAAAAAGAAGCCATTTATTGTTATGTTCATTTACGAATTCGAAATAGATATTGTTGCCTGAATCATCAATGACAGGCCCATCTGTCCAGTTGATTCCATTATCCGAGTAAGCAAGGCTGTTTATATTCTTATTCTGCCCATTGTCCCATACAGAATGAGTGATAATCAGCCTGCTACCTACACGTCCTAACTGGTTTGTCCAGCCCATGCCGGTCAGACCGGTAAGGTTTACTTTGTTCCATGAAATTCCGTCGTTACCCGATTTGAAGACATTGCCGTTCGAGCAGACCCAGAGTTCGTCTCTTTCTGCAATAAAGGCAATATTATTTACCGACAGATTTAATGTATCGAGTCCGGCAACCGAAAGGTTCCATGTTACGCCGTTATCGGCCGACCTGTATATTCCGCCGTTTGTTGCCATAACAACAGACGAGCCTGTATAAACAATCCCGTTATACTCAACTGTTCCTGCAAGTGTCGAATGCGTAATCTGCGTCCACTGGGCACTGGCCGAAAAGAAAATAAACAGGGATATAAAAAGAGTGTAGATTTTTTTCATATTTTTTCAATTTCTAAATTATTTTCATTCTTTTTTTGTGTTTTAGTCACAGGCGTTTAATTCATTTAATTATTCAATACAACAGAATAATTTTCAAGTTTTAAAAATACAAAAATCCTGCCTGAATTAATGTGTATGAATATTTTTTAATATTTTTTATTTTAAACAGTTAATTTTTCGAATCCGTTATTCAAATCCTTTTTTCTGTTAACTATATTAAAAGCAAGTTAATGAAAAAAATTAGATATACCAAATTTTTTTGACAAACTGTATATTATTTGCATTAAACGACATAAAAGTAATGATATACTTATAACTCATGAAGACAGGTTAAATAATTACATACCTTTGAAAAAACAAATCTTTAATGGAGGTTTACAGGAATATTTCTCTCAGGCCTTTCAACACTTTCGGGCTTGATGTCAGTGCCCGCACTCTTATTATCATCAAAAATCATGATGAGGCTAAAAACCTTTCCCGCCAGAAAAATGCTTCGGCTTCTCATTGTCTCGTAACAGGCAGAGGCAGTAATATACTTTACCTTTCAGATTTCGACGGAACTATTATAATTTCCGGTATTGAAGGAATTGAAGCCGAACGTAAAGAAAATCAATTTGTTCTGGTGAAAGCAGGTGCAGGGGTAATCTGGGATAAGCTTGTAGAGTGGTGTGTCGAAAGGAACCTGGCAGGCATCGAGAGGCTTTCGTACATCCCCGGAACCGTGGGCGCTGCTCCTGTCCAGAATATAGGAGCTTACGGCTCGGAAGCAAAAGATACCGTTGTAAATGTAGAAGCAGTCTCGCTTTTAGACGGCAGTATAAAAAATTTCAGTAATGAAGAGTGCAGGTTCGGTTATCGCGACAGCATATTCAAAAAAGAAGACAAAGGGAAATGGTTAATAACCAATGTTTCTTTCAGGCTTAACACAGAACCTGATTTCACATGCACATACAAAAGTGTGGCAGAGGATGTTGAAAGGCTTGGAGGTTTTTCACTTGCAAACATAAGAAAGGCTGTAATAAACATAAGAAAGGATAAATTGCCCGACCCTGAAATTACAGGCAATGCAGGCAGTTTCTTCAAGAATCCGGTGATAAAAAGAGAGGATGCAGAAATACTGAAAGAGAAATTTCCAGATATACCGTTATACAGGGAATCAACTGATGGCACAAAGATAACGGCTGCATGGCTTATCGAACAATGCGGGTGGAAAGGTAAGCGGTATGGCGGCGCCGGTGTATGGGAAAAACAGCCGCTGGTGATCGTCAACCTGGGGAATGCGACCGGCATTGAGATATTCAAACTTTCGGAAATGATTAAGAAATCTGTTTTTGAAAAGTTTGGTATTGAACTCGAAAGAGAAGTTGAGGTCATTGGAAAAGAATTTCTATAAATTTTCATTCCTGTTTATCTAAATATCTTTCTCTTATCCAGTTCTTTCTGATATTGGTCGGCATACCTGTTATGTTCCGCAAGAGTTCTCGAAAAATTATGATAACCTGAAAAATCGGCTTTTGCTGCAAAATAAAAATAATTGTGTTTTTCAGCATTCAGCACAGCATCGATGCCTTCGATTGTGGGGCAACCTATCGGACCTGGAGGGAAGCCTTTATATTTGTATGTATTATATGGAGAATCTATTTCGAGATGATGTTTCAGTACCCTTGTAATTGTAAAATCATTGAGAGCAAATTTTATAGTTGGGCAGGCCTGAAGAGGCATTCCATTCTTCATGCGGTTAAGATATACACCTGCAATTCTCGGTTTTTCATCGGCTTTTACAACTTCATCATCAACAATTGATGCAAGTATTGAAACTTCGGTTCTGGTAAGTCCGAGCAATGCGGCTTTCCTGTCTCTCTCTCCATCCCAGAACTTATTATATTCTCTGAGCATCCTGCGATAAAATCCTTCTGCCGAAGTGTTCCAGTAAAATTCATAGGTGTTCGGAATAAAGACAGATATGACATTCTCTTTTGTAAATCCGTCTTTCTTATAGTTTTCGGGATTTGAAAGAAAATCTGCAATATCAGCCGAATCGGCTTCGATCTGCCCGCCTACTTTCTCAGCAAGCTCGTATATGTTGCGGATATTGTTGAAGGTCACATTGACAGGTTCCTGGCGGCCAGCTCTGAGCATATTGATTAACTCAATATAACTGATTTTATCTTCCACAACGTATCGGCCAGGTTTTACAAGCTCAGGATATTTCTGAGCCAGTTTTGTCCAGATGGTCTTCTCATAAGGAGAATA
>CAZIRN010000193.1:4133-4809 GCA_964541495.1 uncultured Rikenella sp.
TTTTTTTTTCTTTGCCACCCGGTCGAGGTTCCTGATATTTCTGATTTCAAGATTTGCACTGAGAGTATCGAGCACTTGTTGATAAGAAGACTTTTCAGGAATATAGATTATTGCCTTTCCTCCGGCAGGTGAGACAGAGCCGGTGAAAAAAATCCACCATATCAGAATCGCTGAAACTGCAATTATTATACCTGCAGAAAGGATTATATTTTTGAAGCCGTTTTTAGACATAATATTTCCAAAAGCCAAAGATAATTACTTTGAAAAAATAATTTTCTTTATTGATATATTTGTCCACCTGGTTAATTAAATACTTAATTTTTATGAACATGTCGTTAACTACACTTTTGATTCTTCTGGTTATAGGCCTGATTACCGGAATGCTTTCCGGTATGCTCGGCATCGGCGGAGGTTTAATAGTAATTCCGGCTCTGGTTATTTTTCTGGGTTTCAGTCAGCATGAAGCACAGGGAACAAGCCTGGCTATGATGTTGCCGCCAATAGGTATTGTTGCTGCCATTAACTATTATAAAGCAGGTCATGTTGATATCAAAGTTGCTCTAATTCTGGCTGTTGCCTTTATAATAGGCTCGGTTTTCGGATCCAAACTGGCTATAGTTATTTCAGGAAATCTGCTCAAGAAAATTTTCAGCATATTCCTTATAATTATGGCAGT
>CAZIRN010000194.1:0-4798 GCA_964541495.1 uncultured Rikenella sp.
AGCCTGTCGTCAAAAGACTGTAAAAATCCCTGGGCCATCTGGCTCCGGCAGCTGTTGCCGGTACATAGAATAAGTATCTTCATTTTTTCCCCCGGTTTTTTGCAAATATATAAATACATTTCGTAATTTTGCGAAATATTAAAGAAAAGAAATCCGGATGAAACAGAAATTTAACAGCGAAATACTGGAGATGGCCAGGATAGCAAAAGCACTCAGCCATCCCGTCAGGATTTACATTATCAGAAAGCTGATCAAAATGGATGCATGCTGTTACAGCGGCGACCTTGTGGAAGAACTTCCTGTCGGCCGTTCTACCCTTTCACAACACCTTAAAGAGTTGAAATACGCCGGATTAATACAGGGAGAAATTAACCCTCCCTTTATAAAATACTGCATTAACAGGGAGAACTGGGAGAAGGCGAAAAAAATCTTTAATGAGTTAGTTAACGAGGAGCAGAAAACAGAAATTAATTGTAAGTAAAAATTATAAAATTCTTTATTTAAAAAACAATATTATGAACATCAAAATCTTAGGAACGGGATGCCCCAAATGCAAAACTCTGGAAAAAGTTACTCACGATGCTTTAAAAGAGCTGGGAATTGAAGCACAGGTGGAGAAGGTTGAGGACATTGTGAAAATTATGAATTATAACGTTTTGCATACACCAGGGCTGGTAATTAACGGGAAAGTTGTGCTTAGCGGACAGGTACCAACTGTGAATCAGGTAAAGGAGATACTTATTAAAAATCAATAATTACGAAAATATGAAAACTATCAGGTTATTTATCGCTTTACTATTATTTGCCCCGGTTGTTGCATGCACGGCTCAACCATCTGATAAACAAGTCAAAGATTCGGGTAATAACTCGGATAAAATCGAGGCCTATTATTTTCATTTTACTGCCCGATGCACAACCTGCAGGACAATTGAAGCCAGGGCAAAGGAAAATCTTGAGACTCTTTATCCGAACCAGTTCAAACAGGGATTAATAACCTTTCAGTCGCTTAATCTGGAGGAAGCGCCCAACAAGACCCTTGCAGATAAACTTGGTGTTTCAGGGCAGACGCTGCTTTTAGTGAAAGGTGACAAGAAAATCAATCTTACAAACGAAGGTTTCATGTACGCAGTTGTCAAACCTGAGAAATTCAAAGAGATAATCAACGAAAAAGTTGAGTGGCTTCTTGCACAGTAATGTATGGAATTTCTCACTAATTTACTTGAAGACAGCACAATGCCGTGGATCACGGCATTGCTGCTGGGCCTTATGACTGCAATCAGCCCTTGTCCTCTTGCAACAAACATCACCGCTATAGGATTCATAAGCAAAGATATTGACAACCGGAACAGGGTATTCATTAACGGACTGGTCTATACACTTGGCAGGGCAATTACCTATACTGCAATAGCATTAATAATCTTCCTGGGGGCTGACCAGATGAAGTTTGGCGGTTTCTTCCAACGCTACGGTGAAAAGATAATAGGTCCTTTGCTGATCCTTATCGGATTGTTCATGCTCGATGTAATAAAAATTAAGTTCCCGGGGTTTACCAGGCTGACATCAGGTATGCAGGAAAAAAAGAAGTGGGGGTATTTTGATGCATTGCTCCTTGGGTTGATTTTTGCACTGGCTTTCTGCCCGTATAGCGGTGTACTGTATTTTGGAATGCTTGTTCCTATGACAGTCACCAGCGCCTCAGGACTTTACCTTCCGCTGGTTTTTGCAATTGCAACAGGGATACCCGTAATAATTATTGCCTGGCTGCTCGCTTACACTGTTTCAGGAGTTGGAATTGTATATAATAAGATGAAAACATTCGAACTCTGGTTCAGAAGGATTATAGCAGTTCTTTTTATAGCTGTCGGGATTTATTATGTAATAAGGATTTATCTGTAATTTTTTTAATACTTTGTTTCGTTATTTCACGAAATAACATTCTGAATATAAATTTTCAAATTGTATAATTTTCAAATTTTCAAATTATTATGGAACTCAAAAAAGAATTAAAAATACTCTTCTGGATAGCAGCTGTCTTTGCATTTGCATTTTTCCTGCCTATAGAGAGTGCAAGGTTCAACACCGCAATAGCAGCCACACTTGATCTTGTTAAATGGTATGCCCGGGAACACGTCATTCTCTGTCTTCTGCCTGCATTCTTCATCGCCGGAGTTATCTCCGTATTCGTGAGCCAGGCTTCGGTATTAAAGTACTTTGGCGCCCAGGCAAAGAAATGGGTCGCTTATACAGTAGCCTCAGTATCAGGCACTATCCTTGCTGTATGCTCCTGTACGATACTTCCCCTGTTTTCAAGCATCCATAAAAGAGGGGCAGGTCTTGGCCCGGCAATTGCATTTCTTTACTCGGGACCGGCAATCAATATTCTTGCAATAATTCTCACAGCAAGAATTCTTGGTTTTGAAATGGGAGTCGCAAGAACTATAGGTGCGGTTGCATTCAGTATCATAATCGGCTCAATAATGGCAATTATTTACCGTAAGGAAGAAAAGGCTAAGAAGGAGGAACAGATGAACATTGTTCCCCCACCTGAGAAAAGGCCCATGTGGCAGACATCCCTGCACTTTTTCACCCTTGTTCTGATACTTGTTTTTGCCAACTGGGGCAAGCCTGCTGAAGGCGATACCACAAGTACCTGGTACTCCATCTGGCACTATAAGTGGTGGATCACGGGCTTTTTCAGTCTTATACTTGGATATTCGCTTATTAAAATTCTCAAAATAAAATGGCAGTGGGTACTTGGTGCTGCTTTGGTTGTTATTGCATCTGTTATCCTTTCGAATAATCTGATTGAAAGTGATAAACTAAGACCTCTTGTGCCAATGCTTGTCGGAATAATTGCCTTAAGCGTAATTACAATTCTCGATAAAGTGGATGAAGAAAACAAAGCATGGACAATCGCAACATGGGATTTCGCAAAACAGATTCTTCCATTGCTCGCCATAGGGGTGGTTACCGCAGGTTTTCTGCTCGGATCAACTCATGACGGCAAAGCCATTGCCGGGGTAATACCAAATGAGTGGATATCTGCTCTTGTCGGAGGCAATTCAATATTTTCAAATTTCTTTGCATCCATTGTGGGCGCTTTCATGTATTTCGCCACTCTGACTGAGGTACCTATTCTTCAGGGACTGATTGCATCGGGGATGGGTAAGGGTCCCGCCCTTGCACTACTGCTTGCCGGACCGTCTCTTTCATTGCCGAATATGCTCGTAATAAGAGGAGTTATAGGAACTCAGAAAACTGTTGTTTATGTAAGTCTTGTGGTTGTAATGGCTACAATTACCGGTTTGATATATGGTTCAATTTTTTAATATCTAATACCATTATGTTATGGAAACAAAAAAGACACCCATGGAATTGCTGAAGGAATTCGCTCCTGAATTCGCCCAGCATCAAATGAATGACAAAGCTCTTCTTTTCGAGAACGAAAAATACCAGGCTGTTCCGAAAAAGTATAAGCTTCTGGCAGGCATTGCAGTTGCAGCTGCTCTGGGTTCAGATACCTGCGTGAAAATGTGGGTAAAGCAGGCAAGGGACGCGGGGATTACAACACCTGAAATAGTTGAGGCAATTATGGTAGCAAGATATATGAAACAGGCTGTTGTAAACGACACTGTAGCAAATACACTCGGATTAATCTCCGAAAATAAATTATAAAGTCTCTTCATATGATTGAAATTAAAGTCCTGGGAACCGGATGCCCCAACTGCATAAGGCTTGAAAATATGTGCAGGGAGGTTGTTGCTGAAAACAACCTGGATGCAACAATAGAGAAGGTTTCAAATGTTGATGAATTCTGGAAATATGGAGTAATGATGACGCCAGCATTAATTATCAATGGAAAGCTTTTGGTCCAGGGCAAATTACCAACCAGACACACTTTGGTCCACTGGCTGATGAAAAACAAACAGAAAGAATAACAAAAACAGATCCTTTTATAAACTAAATATATGGAGCAATTAAAATATCCCGATTCCAAGACCATTGAACTGGCAGGTATATCGACTTCAATAGCCGGCGGCTGTCGTCCATGTCTTGATTATCACTTCAAAAAAGCTCTCGAGGTCGGCTGTACCATTGGTGAGATCAACGAGGCCATAGAACTGGGTAAAATGATCAAACAACGGCCGATAAAAGATATTTACGAACAGGCCGATAAACTAATTAAATCAACAGAAAATAAATGAATTATATGAAAACAATTAAAAACAGCATAATGGAAAAAATCAGAAAATCTTTGCTGCTTCTTGCAGCCCTCGCAACAATTATTCTGAGTACTGATTGTTCAGGTCAGACAACAAAGGCAGATAAAAACAGCACCGGTTCTGAAAAAACGACATACAAAGTTACTTTCATCGAGCTTGGTTCTGTCCGCTGTATTCCCTGCCAGCAGATGCAGCCGGTAATGAAATCGATAAGGGAGAAATATCCAACCCAGGTAAATGTGGTGTTCCATGATGTATGGACAGAGGCCGGAGCGCCTTATGCAAAAAAGTATGGCATCGAAGCTATCCCCACACAGGTTTTTCTTGATAAGGACGGGAAAGAATATTTCAGGCATGTCGGTTATTTTCCAGAGGAAGAACTGATAAAGGTTCTGCAGATGAAGAACGTAAAATAACTGGCCACACAATAAATAAATTTTTCATTATGGAAAAAACAAAATTTCAAATTCCGGACTGGGCTTTTGAGTTCCATGGACACAATTGCCCGTTTATGCCAATCGGCTACCGTATGGGAAGCCTGGCATTAAAAAAACTTGGTGTTGAACGCTGTAAGG
>CAZIRN010000195.1:0-4710 GCA_964541495.1 uncultured Rikenella sp.
TTGAATTTTAAGGAATAAAATGGTGGAGGCGGCGGGAGTCGAACCCACGTCCATACAAATAAAAAAAGTCAGGTATTCCGGTCTTTTCCTTTGATTTTCAGCATCATAGATGCCATTTCTGCGACGTTCAATAGTCGCAATAAGTTCGTTATTTGCATCCAAAAGCGTTTGAAGGGGACCCAAAAGGGACCCAAACGTTATTGTTCACTGCGGGTAGATCGGCTCGAAGTCTCCGCTGTGGGGGTCCCTCATCAAAATCAAATCATCTTATCCTGTCTGCAATGATCCGCTTAGCGCACCCTTTCTCTTTCAATGGATTGTCACCGGGCGGATGCTTCGGGAATGAGCGTCTGGACGCGTCAGGATAGCAGGAACCGATGTTCGTGTTGAGCTGAGAGGTAAGAGGATTAGATAAAAAGCAGGGCCATTTCTGACCCTGCGTTATTATTTTCTCCATCAAAAAAGCCTAAAACCTAAAACCAAGATTGCCGGTAATCGTCCACCCATCAAGATTCGCGTCTATTTTTTCTCCAGCAATTGTCCACGAGGCTTCTGACCAGAGGTATTTACCTTCCACGCCAATAAATACTTGATCAGTTATATTGTAATTAGCCCCTATGCCTAGAAAGCCTCCGAAGGAAACATCATCACCATCAGCTGACACTGATCCACGAGCTGTAGATACAGTTATTTCAGCTGTTGAGAAATATGCTCCGATACCAACGATTCCGTATAATTCCAATTTATCAATAGGATAAATACCTTTTAAAGCAATTGTAAATGGCATTACATCAACGTCACCATCTGCTGTTGCAGATCCAATACCACTAATAAATCCAGACTCTGAACGTTCTGTATGGAAGTAACCCAACCCAATTTCCATAGCCATGTTCCGATTGAAGTAGTAACCGTATGCTACTTCTCCATTAAATCCGTTATCCCAATCTTCAAGCTCATCAGATTGCGGAGAATACATTCCAGCCTTCAAAGCAATGTAGTTAGAACCAGCTGCTTGAACATTAAGAGTAAAAAAGCATACCATCAAGGCTACGCAAGAAAGAATAATGATAAATCTTTTCATATTTTCTCCTTTTTTTGTTTTAGCTCGTTGTTAGTAGTTATTCCTATATAGAAGTCAGAGCCAGAAAGTTATTCGAGCGCACCACTTTACCTACAAGATTTTGAACTGCAGGCATAAGGGCCTGTGCGGTTTGGTTGCATGCAGTTTCCCCATAAAAACTAGAAGTGTATGAATAATTTTCTGTTGCAATAACAGATTTGCCATTCGATGACTTAAATGTCATTGAGATACTCCACGTGCCAGAATTAGATGAAAAATCTATAGAGTCAAGGTTTGCTGTAATTACAATAGGAGCATTCGATGAATATACATTAGCAATTTTTAACTCATCGATGAATGCCTTGCGAACATATTCAGAGAAAGGTTCGCCATCGGGTGTCTTGATAGGCCCTACACCACGACACATAATTTCTGTTTGCCCAGATTTAGTAGCAGTAAATGCGCCGACATTTATTGTTTTCCCATTTAGAGATCGAAGTGCAACCACATTATCCGTACAGATTGAATAGCGACTCGCTGCATAAGTTGAGCAGCCTGAAACAATAAGAGATAAGAACAAAAGAAACACAATTTTATTCATATTTTACTCCCTCCCCTATAGTAAAATCGTAACGGAAAATATCGCACTTGCCCGATTTGCATATTTAATGAATTATATTCACCTCCTTCCGCTGAAAAATAAAAAGGCCGATACCAACTGCGGTATTCAGCCTTTCGACATTTGCCTTAATTCAAACATTCCTTTCCCCCCGATGAGGAATGTAAAAGGTCTAATTTTTAAATTAATGCTTAATCACATCTATCGAGGATCGCACCTACTTTATCTCCAGCAATTTTTATAAGTTCTCTAAAAGCTTAGTTTTTTGCTGCTTAAAATCTTCGTCTGTTATAAGACCCTTTTTATGCAAATCATTTAACTTTTCTAATTTTCCATCAACATCGGAATTTACATTTTTTTGAATACTCTTTGAGGTAAATGACAAAAACTCCTCATTTATTAAGCCTGCTTGAGTGTAGCTGACACTTTTAACTTTTTGTTTGACATCCGGGCTATACCATATCTCAACTATTCGCGCCCCCGAATCACTTGTGCCTACAATATAAAATGCATTATATTCTCCACCAGTTGTCTTGACCTTGCCATAATCTTTAACTTCGAAATTAGTAGATAGATTTAAGCTGCCCGTTGGCGTCTTCATTGTCCCAGCGGCTTTCCAAGTCTTACCTACTGTCAAAGGCCACTCATATGTTCTATTTTCTGGTATATATTCGTTTTCAATATTACCATCAGATTTCAGAGTTGCTACTAAATTTAAATCTTCATTGAGCAAAAATATCCTGCCACGATCGTTGGTAATTCGATAAACGGCAACGTTATTATGAGATTCTTTTTTTACGACCCGCAAAAATCCGTTCTTGCCGTTGACTAAATATCCCCATTCATAATCCTCTGACCAAGTAGGTCGATAGCAGGGGGGGGCTGATGTCACGGCTGGGACCAATTTAGGAGGTTCTTTTTTTCCATAATCTTCCAAAGGGATATACCCAAGAGCTGTATATTTATTCTTGCAATCATAATATGTTGCAAGCGCAGCCGTCGTTCCAATTATGCCTATACCCATACTGGCACAGTTGATCTGATGTTTGGTAGTGGGATTAATCATGATTTGCTGCGGAGCAGCACACCCGCAGAAAAAAAGAAACAAAATGAATAAGAGCAATCCGTTCCGGTAGAATGCCATTTACTCGACCCCCATATATCAAATTCCATACTTGCCGATGCGTACAGGCAAGTGCTCCGAGCAATCATGAGCCGACTGGGCCCAATCCCCCTCTGCCTTCTTTAATAGGATATATTTGTGCTTGAAAGAGTCTGAGTTACATCTAATGAATATAGATATGTTGTTCCTTGATACATGGATCCGGTAGAAGTTTGTTTGATCGTCCCCAGACCCGGAACATAGTCTGCTTCGGCAGTAGAGATAAGCCTACGTCCAGTTGAATAATTCCATGTCCTATCTACGCTTATTCGATAAGCTTCAAATGTTCCAATTGCAGTATTAACATTGACAGTTGAACCCGCAACTACATAGGCATATGTCTGAGATGTCCCATCTGTATATGTAAACGTTTTTCCGCCACTTTGCCCCAATGATACTGGACTGACAATTTGGACATAATACCCCGGTGACGTATTTATCCAAACGTTTCCACTGCCATCATTTTCCCCGTATACTTGAATAGATCCATTTGAGTCCTGTATGCCGTAATCATGGAACGAATCATTTATTGTTTGTCCCGAGCCACTCAAATTCAAAGTTGTAAATTTATCTAGACAGTTGGTTGAGGTAATTGGATCAAATACTGTGGTTGACAGAATTTGCTCAGATGCTTCACCAGTAAGATTATAAGTAGTAGTTGAGTCATATAATCTTGCTGTTACGCTGTAATTCCAAGAGTCTCCGGGAGCGAAATCTCTTATTGTACTCGTTTTCAATGCGATTACAGATGGTGGTGAATCATCACCGCTACTACCACACGCAAGGGTTAAAAGAATAATAAACAAAAGAATAGATATTTTTCCTGATCGGATTGTTTCCTCCATATCCCCCCTCCTTATTGGTACAAATTAAAAAAACCCCTCACTCATTTCGAGCCGGGGTTTAGATGAAAGTAGAAACCCACACCCTACGGGTGTGGTCAGGGGGACTGGCTAAGCCGGTCCCGGATGGGTCATGCCCGCAGGGCTGCTCATCACGAAGGCCAGAAGCATGTCTGAACGAGAACAGATTGCAGCCCGAATCGCGTAGCAGCGAATGGGGTTTTGACCCAGGCTCTCTTGGCCCCCCTGTGGGGGGCTCATTCAAAGCCGCACCCTGCGTGTGCGGGTGTTTACTCGATCTTCCTTTCATGGCATCCCCTGAAGGGTTAAGCCGTCACGTTAGTCAACCAGATGCCGAAGCACAACGCGTATCTTGTAATGGATAATGAAAAGGATGTCAAGGAGCGATACTGAGGGCTGCAATGACAAGGAGCAAATGATTGCTAAACGATTATCAATTGTAATTGTTATGGTGAAGCGGGTTTAGTCTTCAACGCTTTCAGGAAGGAGACGATACCCGACCTGACACTCGCAGTTAGGTCAATTTCTGTTTAGGGCAACTCAATCATCCACCCTAACCCCGCACTCGCGGGGTTTTTTATGACCTGAAATATTATTTGGTGTGCAAATCAATTATCTTGACTTCAAGTCGTAATAAAGTAGAATAATATTAAATAGTTACATCAATTCCGGGAGGCAAGGAAAATGAAGCTCATGACCAAACAAATCGAGAAACGGGCGCAGGCACAATACGAAAAGGGCAACGATCTTTCCCAGGACGTGGTCGCCAAGTTCTTCGACCCGACCGGCTCCTGGACCTGGTACCTGATGAACCAGGACCCGCAGGATCCGGATTACCTCTGGGGCATCGTGAAGGGGTTCGAGGTGGAGATCGGCAGTTTTTCGTTGTCCGAGCTGCAGGCCATCAGGGGCCGCTTCGGTCTCGGGATCGAGCGGGATCTCTACTTCAGCCCCAGGCCGGCAAGCGAGGTGTGGGAGAGCCTGATGAACGGAAAGCACGTTTAGT
>CAZIRN010000196.1:0-4707 GCA_964541495.1 uncultured Rikenella sp.
GGAAAAAATCAAGTATGTTGGTCTTCCTCAGGAAGTCGGGGTTGAGCAGATGCTCATGTGTGTCAATAATTCTTAATGTATCAATGTATTCTTTAAGTCTTTTTGTGGTTTCTTCTGACCTGTTTAAAGGGTTATATGATTGTGCATTATTCGTAATGCAGAAACAGATAAGAAAGATATATAGTATTAACTTTTTCATTAGCGGAGCTGCGGATAGAACTTTGGTGTTCATTCACAGCCTGCTAAATTGACAAAATTTCCGCAACCGATATTCCTGATTTAACCTATCTTAACGTAATTTAACGTTAAATAACTCTGAAGTTAATTCTGCAGTAAATTTCAGTTTCTAAATTTTTCTTTCCAGAGACTGTATTTTTTAAAAACCTCCAGCGGCGCATCAGTGTACCAGCTATAGCCATTGCGGCGTTCATAACCGATCTCATCGAGACTCTTTTTCTTTATTCCGTCGCGGTCGCAGAAAAATGGCTCTGCTGTTTCAAGATCATAGAACCTTGCCCACATATCGCCAGCCTGAGGGTCATTAACAATACGCCTATCCCTGAGTCCTTCGGCATTTGTGAAATATTCCCATCTAACATTTTTTATCCTGTGTTTATCTAACCATTCTACAGCACCTTCGATAGCTCTGATAATTTTCTTCGAAGGAGTGGGAATTTCCATGAGCAGTAAAACTATTCCGGCCGACTCAGCTCCGCTGAAAGAAGGCAGCTCATACGACCTTGCACCAGCTGGTTTGAGAGTATTCTCGTCATGCTGGGCACACCATACTGTCGGCTTACCATTCACAATGATCTGGGTTTTCAGTATGCAGTCAATGCCTTTGTTGAATGCTTTCCTGGTTTTTGAAAGCAGCTTATTGTCTGTAATATTCTGAAGATTTTGTTTGTTTTCATTGATATCTTTTAACAGTCTTAAAATATTCACAGTCGCATTGTCATTAAATGTGATGTGTGAATAATATCCTTTTCTTAACGGCCAGAACATAGGCCAGCCTCCGTTTTTATACTGTGAATCAAGTATAAAGAGCAGGCCTTTATTGAAAGCTTCCTTCAATTCCGGTTTGCCTGTTTTTATATACATCTTTGCAAGGAACCTCATTTCGGTAATTGTGGCACCATTATCAAAAGTTGCATCATTAAGCCCCTTCTCGTCCTTTATTCTGGACTTCTCCGGGTCTGTCAGAGGAAGATGCATCCGGATGTTTTTTGGCCATCCCCCGGCATCACGCTGGTAAAGAAGAACATTTTCAGCAACTCTGAGTGACTCGTCCGAGCCATACCACTCCTCAGGCATGCTGGATGCAACATATTGCCACGACCTCCCTTCAGCTGGTGTCTGGCAGGAAGCTGAATATAAACCCAACACTGCTAAAGCATATGAGAGGATCAGTATCTTAATATTTTTCACTATACACAACATATTGTATATCAATAATTTAAAATCTTCATATTATATTCAGAATCTTTCATTTACAACATTGTTATATATGGAGCCGAAGGTAAACCTGAGTCCCACCCTTCCATTTATCTCATAAGTAGTTTCAAGCTTTCTTCTTCTAAGGAGTATATCTTCAAGAGAAGCATCTCCTTTCGGGAGATAAATCTGGTCATGCACAGCCTGAGTCTGGAATTCGCAAAAAACCGAAAGATTTTTTGTTAACCTGACCGATACATCTGATTCAAAAATTAATCTGTTTTTTGAAAAATCCCCGAAGTGATGCATACCTGTCAAACTTATGTCTGCTTCTCCCCAGGGTTGTATCAGTTCCAGATTGAGACTGAGAGCCTCTGAAAAATATGTTTCCTGTTTCTTGTCATAAATTGTTTCTTCGTAGTAGCTGTTGAACTTCAACCCCGGCATATATCTGATTGTGAAAATCCGCCTGTTACATTCTGACCAGGGGAAAATGTTATACTCAACACCTGCATCGAAACCGAAGCTGTTACGTATATTTAAATAATTACGGGAAAGGTAGCTTCCAAAAACACCTGCCGACCATTTCTCCGAAAGACTCTTGATGTAATCAGCATTAATTTCTTTAGTATCCTGCCTGTCGGTTATAAGTTCACCTTCATCGTAATAATTTTCCTGATTAATTTCGTAACGTCCATCCATTCTGGTTTTCCATTTATCAGTAATCTTTTGAATCCTTATTCCTGTTGTCACAGAAAATTCATTTTGACTTTTTTCTTTTTGAAATTCACCTCCGGCATCTATTCTGAATACCCAGTTTTTCCATTTATCAGTTACAATTTCATTGGCGGTTCGGCTTTCTTTTTCTTCAATATCAACATTTAAGTTTTCAATGAAAGAAGTTCTGGAATAGTATGGCAATATACCTATTTTAATAATTTTGAGAAGTGCCCTTCTGACATCATCATCAGTATCGGATTGTTTTGTGGTGACAGAATATTCATAATTCATGCCTTTGAAGTCTTTCATGCCTATAAAATTGAAAAAGAATTTATTACCACCTCCTCCAGTGTCTGTATCAGTCACGAGTATATGTACATCTGCCAGTTGAGGATCTCTTACAAATGACACGAATGGAAGTTCCTGTCTGACGAATGTAAAATCGCACTCATGGCAATCGAGAAAAAAATCGGGTGCTTTTGGTATTAATATGGTATTTTGTGGCAAGCACTCCAGAAGCCCTGAAAATAATAAAAGAATAAAACACTTAAGCTTTTTATTTATTTTATTCATTCTTTTAAAGTTTTAATTAAAAACACTGATATTATTATAAAGACATTAAAATTATGCATTTTACTTTGATTTCTTCTTTAATAAATTAAATTTGTAGCCTTCATTTAAATTTTATTTTTCCGGATGAAGAAAATTCTTGTAACCGGCGGTGCCGGATTTATTGGTTCTCATTTATGTGAGCGACTTCTTGACTCAGGAAACTTTGTAATATGTCTCGACAACTTTTACACCGGCAGGGAAAAAAATATAAGGCATCTTACCAGAAACAGGAATTTCAGGATAATTGAGCATGATGTTACAAACAAGATTCATCTCGATTGTGAGGAAATATATAATCTAGCGTGCCCGGCTTCACCTGTTCATTATCAAAAAGATCCGGTCAAGACAGTAACCACAGCGGTTCTGGGTGCTATTAATTCACTCGAGCTTGCAAGGAGAACTGGAGCGAAAGTTCTGCAGGCTTCAACAAGCGAAGTATATGGTGACCCTCTGATTCATCCGCAACATGAAAATTATTGGGGAAATGTAAATATGCTTGGTCCGCGTTCATGCTACGACGAAGGCAAACGCTGTGCCGAAACGATTTTCATGAGTTACTACCGTCAGGAAAAAATAAGGATTAAAATAGTCAGGATATTTAACACATATGGTCCTCGAATGCGAAGCGATGACGGCAGGGTAATCTCAAATTTCATTGTTCAGGCTCTGAAAGGAGAAGACCTTACAATATACGGTGATGGCTCACAAACAAGAAGTTTCCAGTATATAGATGATCTGGTTAACGGGTTAATACTTATGATGAATTCACCCGACCAGTTTATTGGTCCCGTTAACCTGGGCAATCCGGAGGAATTCAGAATAATTGACCTTGCCCAGCGGGTGCTGAAAATAACCGGCTCGAGATCAAAAATCAGATTTAAACCTCTTCCGGAAGATGACCCCAAACAACGCCAGCCCGATATATCACTGGCAAAAGCTGTACTCGATTGGTACCCGGCAATTGACCTTGATAGAGGTCTGAAAATGACAATAGATTATTTCAGAAAAGAAATTATTTATTAGATTGACATATAGGTTTTAAGACAATTTCTATTTAAATTTTAAAATGTTTAAACGTATTAAAATCAGTATTTTACATAACAGAAAAGTTAAACTTAATTTTTTTGCAACAGGTTTTATCGTATGTCTGATTTTGATTTTTGCTGCAGGCAAAGCAATAAAATATACTTCAACCGATAATTATTGCATGTCGTGTCACATACATCCGCATGCTGAACAGACATGGAGACTATCGACACATTACAATAACAAATCCGGGACTATTGTTCATTGTGTTGAATGTCATCTCGCTCCTGAAGGCAAAGGTTATCTGTTTACAAAAGCGAAGCATGGATTAAAAGACCTGTACGGTTACTGGTTCAAAGACAGTGCATCTATAAACTGGGAGGCAAAGAGACTTGTAGAGAATGCTAAAAATTTTGTATATGAAAAATCGTGTCTCGAATGTCATCAGAATCTTTTCCCTGTTACACTATCAAAAGAAGGGGATGATGCTCACCTGTTTTATACTCTCAGTGAAAATCCTCCCCGGTGTATAAACTGTCACCTTACAGTAGGGCATTTTGACAAAAATTTCAGGCATGCAAAGGATACAACCTTTGGAGTTATAAAGGCCGCTGACGCACACATTTACAAAGAACCGGCGAAAGTCGAAAAATTTGAGGATTTCACTGAGACCATACCGGGTACCAATGTTTCTTTCAGGATGAAAGCAATACCGGGAGGGAAATATATGATGGGTAGCCCCGACGATGAACCGCTGAGAGACAATGATGAAGGACCGGTGAGAGAAGTTACTGTGTCGCCATTCTGGATTGGAGAGGTGGAGGTGACATGGGATGAGTATCTGGCATTTTTCCAGGCTGCCTCATCACAGGGCAGGACAGAAGGGCAGGTGGTAACCACAGGGAAGGTAGATGC
>CAZIRN010000197.1:0-4703 GCA_964541495.1 uncultured Rikenella sp.
AAGGAGCCTCAGCAGTTAAATGGGGTGTCACAAGAAAGATATTCTGGGCATGGATTCTTACTATACCTGTTTCTGCGGTAATCGGAGGACTGATGTACTATTTCTTCAACTGGATACTTTAAATTTACATCAATTTAAATGAACCGATATGAATATTGACAAATTTCTCAAACTGTTCGTTCCAAAAGATCATTCCTTCTTCCCTCTTTTTGAAGAAGCATCTGACAATCTCGTCAAAGCAGCAGAACTATTGAAAAAAATGATGCAGACAACAGATTTTAATGAAATTGAGAAAATTAACAAAGAAATCAAGGATTACGAGCATATTGGTGATGAAATTACTAACCATACATATGACCAGCTTAATAAATCGTTCATAACTCCTTTCGACAGGGAAGATATTCATGAACTTACTACAAATCTTGACAATGTTCTGGATTCAATTAACGGAATAAGCCGGCGTATCTGCCTGTATAAGCCAAAGAGACTGATTTCGGTATATTCGGAAATTGCCAATCTGATTTATGATGCTGCAATTGAAATGCAGAAAGCCATTCATTGTTTAAAAAATGCCGGAGAGAACAGAAAAAAAATAATGGAAGCATGCAACAGGGTGAAGGACATTGAGCATGCCGCCGATGAATTCTATTTTGAAGGCGTACTGACACTTTTTGAAAAAGAAGAGGATCCTAAAGAATTGCTGAAAAATAATAAAATACTCGAGATGCTCGAAAGGTGTGTAGATGAAGAAGAGGATGTTACTGACATCCTGAAGGCAATACTTATAAAAATGGCTTAATAAGAAATAAAAACATTATGAAAGTTAAACCCCGGAAAATATTATCCGGGGGTTTAACTTTTTCTGTCCCGGAATTATTTATTTCTTAATGTTTGGCAATTCAAGTCCGTAACCTTTCTTTTTGTCTTCAATTCTGAGCAGAAATGCGAACAGTAGGGCAAGAATTCCAAGGGATGTAAAGATAAGCATGGGCAGGGTGTAATTGTAGCTGGAAACCTCCACCCCTTCAACTACTCTGGTTCCTGAAATACAGAATCTGTTAAGAACCCAGCCAATAAGGGCAGGCACTCCCATAAGCCCCCAGTTCTGAACCCAGAATATAAGAGCATATGCAGTTCCCAGCTGTTTTTCGGGAATAATCTTTGGTACTGAGGGCCACATGGCAGATGGTACCAGCGAAAATCCTATTCCAAGAATTATTATAAGTACTATTGCAACTGGTGTCATATTTAAAAAAGGTATTGAGAACATTGCATGCACAAATATCAGAAGTATTGCCCCCAGTATCATTATTGATGCTCCTTTGCCCTTACGGTCATAGAGATTTCCAAAAAACGGTGTGAGAATGATTGTTCCGAAAGGTAACAACATCGGGATAAGTCCTGCCACCTTTGCATCAACATTGAATTTATTTACCATAAGGTCGGTAGCATATTTAAGAAACGGAAAAACTGCAGAATAGAAAAGGACGCACAGAATTGCAATGTACCACCATCCCCTGTTTTTAAGTATGTAGAGGATATCCTTTATTCTGAATGCTTCTTCTTCTGAGGATATTCCCGATTCTGATGCTTCGGCAGCAATTTCTTCGTCGAGTTTTTTATCCATTATTGTATATAGAAAGAATGCTATCATGCCAATACACAACAGAATCAGGGCCAGAAGAACAGGTTTTGAGACTCCGTGAAGGGCAACGGCTATTGGTGCTGACGTTGCAATCGCCAGTCCAGTTCCTATTCTGGCAGTTGCCATTTCAAGTCCCATTGCCAGTGCCATTTCCTTACCTTTGAACCACTTGACAATAATTCTTGATACTGTTATTCCAGCCACTTCAACACCGACACCGAAAACGGCGTAACCGAAACCTGCAACCATTACCTGAAGCTTCATGCCGAACAATGTATGACCATCAAGTGAATGTGTAGAAATTGCCCAGTACTTTATTGCCGTACCAATAACCATAATCACTGTGGCGAGTCTACCGGTAAATCTTACACCTAACTTGTCAAGTATAATTCCACCAATAATCAGCATAAAAAGGAACACATTGAACCACCCGTATGCACTGGTAAATATGCCATATTCTGCACTGTTCCATAGGAGTTCCTTTTCAAGAAGCGGTTTCAGAGATGCCATAACATCAGTGAGATAATAACCGCATAGCATTGTAAATGAGATTACTGCAAGAGCTATCCATCTCGCAGTCTTTGATTCACGAAGAGATTTTCTCAGTTTTTCCATATTTTAAATTCTGCTTTAATTTCAGGAGGCTAAATGTATCAATATATTTTGTTTTCTGCTGTTTTTTTAATAACAATTTTCAACTTTTTAAGTTTACAGCTGTTTATATTACACCACATTAAAGGTTGAGGTTTATTAAAATTTTTAGTTAATTTGCATAAATTATGAGCATGAAAGGATTTAAGAACATGAGAAGAGTTATCGGTTTATCTTCTTTCTTTATTTTGTTATCAATATTTTCTTTTGGCCAGAACAAAACCGTTAAATGGTATTCTATTCAGGAAGCTGAAAAACTTGCCAGAGCTAATCCCCGTCCTTTAATTATCGATACTTATACTGACTGGTGCGGATGGTGCAAGAAGTTGGACCAGGAGACCTTTTCCAATCCTGTTATAGCAGAGATGCTGAATACAAAATTTTATCCCGTAAAGTTTAATGCAGAAGGCAAAGAACCGGTTACTTTTCTGGGCATGAATTTCATTAACGACGGCAAGTACGGGAAAGCACATCAGTTGGCAGTAGCACTCTTGAGAGGGGAACTATCGTATCCAAACATCGTTTTTTTCAATGAAAAACTTCAGTTGATTACAAATGTGCCCGGGTACAGAGATGCAAAACAGATGGAAATTCTTTTGAGTTTCATAGCCGAAAAGGCTTATGAAAAGACAAACTTTCAGGAATACGAGAAAAACTTCAAAGGAAAAGTAGAATAATTATTTACCAATTATATAATTAGCGGGAAGCTGGACAAGGTCTCCAAGCTGATAAACCAGTTGCCTTCCTTCATAGAGTGTTTCGTTTTGATACCGGATTCTCAGAGTTACCACTTCCGGGATCCGGTAATAGAGTCTGTCGAATGCTTTTAAGCCTTCAGTTTCTTTTGATGTTGGTCTTGTTATATATGTAATATCTTTAAATTTACCAACAGGTTCAGCTTCTGCTGTGACTGCGCTCCCTGTTCCTGACCCCGGAGCTGAAGGGCCTGATAGCACTGAAAATCTGAATAGTTCTTGTGGTTTGCCATTATTGTCTTTTTGGGGGATGTAAATATACTTCATTATCTTTTTTACAGTTGCCGTTTTGCCTGCGAAAAGTGCCATCAACTCTTTTTCCATCTTATTAATCTCATCAATCGCCGCATCGCTCTGCGGAAAAACATTGGCTTCACCGGTAAGAATAAGATGTTTTCCTTCTCTCAGTTCCAGAAGGGTTTTTGCGGCACGCTCTGCCAGTTGTTCCAGCGACAGTGGCTTCTTGCGTTCAACAAGATAAGGTATCCTGATGAATGCAGTATCAAGTTTGACAAGACGGAATGCCGTGTCGCTCCGGCTGACGTAATATTCATTTGCTCCAAGGTCGGCATATGTCAGCAACCTGTTTACCTTTTCAGACGAATCAAGTGTACGTTTCTCACTTTCATATGCCTGAGGATTAAGGTCGAGAATTAATCCTGTTTTTTTCAATGAAAGAGCATTCAGCTGCATCAATGTGTTACTTTCAATTACATAATATTCCGAAGGATCAATTTCTTCTTTCTGCTCTACAATAATGGACTTTATCTGCCATGTTTCCCTTTCAGCTGAAATGACATCTTTTAATCCCAGAAGATCTGAAGCAAACTTTGCATAGGGACCGGGTTTTTCAATTGTCTGTTCAAATTCGACGGTGACATTAAAAACCGTCATCGGCAAAGCATAAACCAGGCTCCCATCGAAGACTGTTATTTTATCACCAAGTGGGGTTATTACTGTCTGAGGTTTGTCTGATACTGCTTTCTTAACAAAGCATGAAGTCATAAAAAACGGAAGAGAAATAATCGCAATTGCTGCTAAAATATTAATTTTCTTCATAATACATTTTATAGAAACATGAACAAAAACCTGTTCTGCAAAATTATTCAATCTTTTCAATTAGAACTCTTCCCTTATTTTCCTGTAAGCATCTCCAATACTATTGGCAATATCACCTGCCAGAAGGGCTTCCATTCCTTTCTTTTCTGCCGTGATATCTCCTGCCAGACCATGAAGATAAACACCTGTTATAGCTGCATCGCAAGGCTGATAGCCCTGAGCAAGCAATGAAAGGATAACTCCTGTCAATACATCACCGCTTCCTGCAGTGGCCATTCCCGGGTTACCTGTGCTGTTGAAAAAGACCCTTCCATCGGGCATTGAAATCGAAGTATATGCGCCTTTAAGTACAACAATGCAATTATTTTTTTCCGAAAATTTTATCTGCTTTTTCATGCGCTGATATCCGTTTTCTGACTTACCGGCAAGTCGTTCAAACTCACGCGGATGAGGTGTCAGGATTGAATTTTCAGGAATTCTCCATTTGTATTCATTAAAACCTGCAATAATATTTATAGCATCGGCATCGATAACTAATGGTCGTGTACATTTCTCAAGCAAGGCGTGTAACATAGCTGCTGTTTCAGGGCTGG